>NZ_JBSQIL010000001.1:0-98793 GCF_055108775.1 Soehngenia sp.
GTCTTGTTATTTCCTTTTGGGTCATATTAAAAATCTCCTCTCTCATACTGACATTTTATCAGATTAAATTTAATATGACATTATCATAGAATATTTATACAAAAGAGTATAAATAACTTGACAAAACAAAAATAAAGATTTATTATTAATATACCATATAGGGGTATAGGAGTGATGAAATGGAAATTATTTTAACAGATTCTGCAAAAGAGGAATTAAATAAAGTCCTTGAAAGCAGAAAAAACAAAGACAAAGTATTGAGAATTTTTTTAGCAGGCTATGGTTGAAGTGGTCCAAGTTTTGGAATGGCTCTGGAAGAGCCAAAAGCAGAAGATACAGAAGTTGAGGCTGATGGATTTAAATTTTATATAGAGGATTTGGCTTTTGAAAATTTTGATTCATTTACCATAGACTATAGCAACAATTGGCTAAGACGAGGTTTTAGCATTTTGCCAAATGGTTTGAAAGAACAAACAAGTTGTTAAAGAAAAAAAGGTGGGTACCCCACCTTTTTTTTGTGCTATAATATAGTTGCATTTTATTTTGAAAGGAGTGATGGCTGTGGATTCTAGTCCGCTGCCCGAAGGTAAAAGCTTAATAACTGGAACCACAGCCATTGTCTGTGGTTCCTCAAAATTCGAATAAGGAGGAATACTATGGACAAAGAAAAAGAATTAGAGATGATTTTAGACTTAGTTGCGAGTAAGAAATACGTAGAGCTAAAAGAAATTCTCAAAGATATGAATGAAGTAGATCTAGCCGATATTTTAAATGAAATTGAAGCTCAGACTGCGGTTTTACTTTTTAGAATGCTTCCTAAAGGCCTGGCAGTTGATGTATTTGCACATCTAACTATAGAAAGGCAAAAAGAAATTATTAATGTCATAACAGACAAAGAACTCAAATACATCGTAGAAGAATTGTACTTTGATGACATGATAGACCTTTTAGAAGAGATGCCAGCAAATGTAGTAAATAAGATATTGCTACAGTCCAACAAAGATGAGAGAGATTTGATAAATCAATTTTTGAAATATCCCGAAGATTCTGCGGGAAGCATAATGACTATCGAATATGTGGATTTAAAGAAAAACATGACAGTAAAAGAAGCACTAAAGCACATAAAAGAGACAGGACTAACCAAAGAAACGGTTTACACATGCTATGTAACCGATGAAAATAGAAAGCTAGAAGGCATAATTTCCCTTAGAAAACTGGTTACATCTGAGTTAGATCAAATAATTGAGGACATCATGGAAAGAGATGTAATATACGTAAACACTCATGATGATCAAGAAACAGTTGCCAATATATTTAGGAAATATGGATTTTTAGCACTTCCAGTAGTTGACAACGAAAACAGACTTACAGGGATTATAACTGTCGATGATATAATGGATGTCATGGAGCAAGAAGCCACTGAAGACTTTCAAAAGATGGCAGCTATGGCACCATCCGATGAAGCTTATTTAGAGTCAAGTGTGTTTGAATTAGCAAGACACAGGATATTTTGGCTATTGATTTTAATGGTATCAGCCACTATTTCAGGAAGTATAATAAGTGGAGCAGAAGAAGTTTTAACAGCTATGATAGTATTAAATTCATTTATCCCAATGCTTATGGATACAGCTGGTAACTCGGGGAGCCAATCATCTACATTGGTAATAAGAGGACTGGCAACAGGTGAAATCGAGATGGGAGACTTTTTAAAAGTCTTATGGAAAGAATTTAGGATTTCTATAATTGTAGGTGTTGTCCTTGCTTTTGTAAATTTTTTGAGATTGTACTATCTTGTAAAAGTTGACTTTAGTATTGCTATTTTAGTCTGTTTAACTCTGATTGTGACGATAGTGGTCTCAAAACTATTAGGAGGTACATTGCCATTAGTAGCAAAGAAATTTAAAATTGACCCAGCAATCATGGCAGGACCACTTATCACAACAATTGCTGACGCAACGAGCTTGACAATATACTTCTACTTAGCAAAATTAATATTACAAATATAAATTATTAATAAATTTTAATATATGAAATAACACTTATTATTGACAACATTAGGGTATAAATAGTATAATAGTGAGCGTTTGACATTTTACCCTTTTAGTGTTATACTATACCTATGATGAGTGTCCCTACACTCCTTCTGCCCCGCGTAAGGGAAACTTTTTTTGGAAGGTGGTTTTGATAGGTATGGATAGTATAACTAAGATCAGAGAAGATTTAGAGGGATGCATTGGAAAAAAAGTAAGACTTAAAGCCAACAAAGGCAGGAAAAAGACAACTATCAGAGAGGGAATACTAGAATCAGCATATCCTAGCCTTTTCGTAGTGAGAATCAACAATGACTATGACAACGCTAGAATTGTAAGTTACACTTATTCTGATGTGCTAACATCTACTGTGGAAATCACAATTTTAGAAGATTAGAAATGACATAAATATAGTTAAGGGTCTGCGCAAAGCAGATCCTTTTTAATTTTAAAAATTAAATTAATATGATATAATTAAATAAAACTAGGTTAGGAGAGATATGGTGGTTTATGAAATAGATGCTAAGGCAAAAATTAACCTTGCTCTAGACATAATCAGAAAAAGAGATGATGGCTATCATGAAATCAAATCGATAATGCAGGAAATATCACTATGCGATAAATTGATATTTAAAGAGATAAAATCAGGAGTAAAAATAGTATCAAACAATGAAAGATTGCCTCAAAACAAAGATAATCTAGTGTATAAGGCATATGAAATATTAGCTGAGATAACGAATACCAAGACTGGAATTGAAGTGAATATAATAAAAAATATTCCTCTTTCTGCAGGACTCGCAGGAGGCAGTTCAAACGCAGCAGCTACATTAATTGCATTAAATGAAATGTGGGGTTTGAAATTTTCAGTTGAAAAGCTCATGGAGATAGGAGAAAAATTAGGCTCAGATATACCATTTTGTTTAGTTGGAGGCACAAAATTAGCTGAAGGAAAAGGTGAGAAGTTAACTGATATAAAACCTTTTAAAGATAAACATATACTGCTTGTAAATCCGGGATTTGAAATCTCAACACCCTATGTTTATAGTAAAATAAAGATTGATGATAATAGAATTGACATTGATACGCTCATCAAAGCTATTGAGATGAACGATATTCACACAGTGGCAAATAGACTTGAAAACAAAATGGAAAAAGTAGTGTTAAAAGAATTTCCACTAATAAAAGAGATAAAGGACTTTATGCTTAATAATGGAGCATTAGGAGCATTGATGAGCGGGAGTGGGGCTAGTGTATTCTCGATATATGATGATTATGAAAAGTTAGAATACACTAAGATGAAAATGGAGAAAAAATATCCATATTGTTTCCACACTTTAACTATATAAATTCAGAAAAGTATGAGCAAATACAACTATTTCGGCAGGGGATACCTGCCTAATATTCGGCGGTAAATGCCTAAAATTCGGCACGGAGGTGCGGTTATGAAAGATACTTTTTTAAGAGAAAACATATTTGAAGTACTAGACTATTTAGAAGAAGGAATACATATAATAGATGCTTCTGGTAAGAGCATATATTATAATGCTTTCGCCCAAATGATAGACGGAGTTGAGCTTAATAAAGCTATTGGGAAACATCTGCTTGAGATTTATCCTTCACTAGATGAAGAATCTAGTACATTGCTTACAGCCATTAGAACTGGGGAAGCTATCTTGAGAAAAGAACAGACTTTTGTAAATTACAAAGGGGAAAAGATAACAACTATAAATTCTACCATTCCAATAAAGAGCAAAGGCAAGATAATGGGTGCAATTGAGATATCTAGAGATATCACGCAAGTAAGAGAACTATCTGAAAAAGTTGTTGACCTGCAGAGTCAATTATTCAAGAAAAACGATAAACTCAACCCGACAAATGAATATGCCAAATATACATTCTATGATATTGTCGGCAACAACAAAGAAATATTGAAGTTAAAAGCATTAGCTAAAAAAGCTTCTGAATCAGATGCTCCAGTCATGGTGTCTGGAGAAACAGGAACAGGAAAGGAATTGTTTGTCCACTCTATCCATAGTGGAAGCAAGAGAAGACATGGACCTTTCATAGCTCAAAACTGTGCAGCTTTACCTTCAAACCTCTTGGAAGGAATACTATTTGGAACATCAAAAGGCGGGTTTACAGGTGCTGAGGACAGACCTGGACTATTTGAATTAGCTAATGGCGGGACATTGTTCCTAGATGAAATAAATTCCATGCCACTTGAACTTCAACCCAAACTTTTGAGAGTGCTTCAAGACGGCAATGTAAGAAGAGTTGGAGATACAAAAGTTAAAAATGTAGATGTTAGGATAATCACAGCACTAAATATTCAGCCTGAGGAAGCCATAGAAAAGAAGATGCTAAGAAAAGACCTCTTTTATAGACTAAATGTAATCACTTTAGAGATACCGCCACTAAGAGAAAGAAAAGATGACATAGAGACACTGACTAATCATTTCATAGAAAAGTACAACATGCTTTTAAACAAGGAAACTAAAGGCATATCTAAAAAAGCTTTAGATCTTTTAAAAAGCTACACTTGGGAGGGAAATGTGCGTGAATTAGAACATCTCATTGAAGGAGTCATGAGCGTCTATGATGTAGACATAATAGATATTGAGCATTTACCTGAAAAGATGAAAAGGATTGCAAATAAAAAGAACAAGAAAAAGTTTGAATTAGATTTAAACCAAGTCTTAAGCGAAACAGAAAGGAATTTGATATTAGAAGCATTGCAAGCGACAGATGGAAATATATCCAAAGCAAGCGAAGCGTTAAATATACCAAGACAAACTCTACAATACAAAATCCAAAAGTATAACATTGAGTTAAGATGAGCCTTTGAGGCTCATTTTTTTATACGTGATGCCTAAAATTCGGCAATAAAAACCTTTTCCTGATTTATTTAAATACAAAGTGAGCAAAATAGCTATTTTTTTAACAAAGATATATTGGCACGAAAATTGCAATAAATAATAATGTAAAAAAATATGAGGAGGAGATGCCAATGAAAAAAGGAAGTCCATATGGAGTACACAGAGTTATTGAGCCAAAAGGTGTACTACCACAACCAGCATTAAAGATTGACAATACTATGGAAATTTATGACAATGAGATACTTATCGATGTAAAAACTTTAAATGTTGATTCAGCTAGCTTTACTCAAATAGAAGAGCAAGCAAAAGGTGATGTCGAAGAAATCAAAAAAATCATGATGAGTATAGTTGCTGAGAGAGGGAAACACCAAAACCCAGTTACAGGGTCAGGTGGAATGTTAATTGGAACTGTTGAACAAATTGGATCTGCTTTAGAAGGCAAGACCGATTTAAAAGTAGGAGATAAAATCGCAACTTTAGTTTCTCTATCACTTACTCCTCTAAGGATAGACGAAATACTTGAAGTAAGAAAAGACATAGATCAAGTTGACATCAAAGGCAAAGCAATATTATTTGAATCAGGAATATACGCAAAATTACCAGAAGACATACCAGAAAATCTAGCACTTTCAGTTTTAGATGTAGCTGGAGCGCCAGCACAAACTGCAAAATTAGTTAAACCTGGAGATACGGTAGTAGTATTAGGCGGGACAGGTAAATCGGGCATGCTCTGCTTATATGAAGCAAAGAAAAGAGCAGGAGTTACAGGGAAAGTTATCTGCATAGGCAGTAGAGATGAAACTATAAACAGGGTAAAACAAGCAAATTTAGCTGATGTATATATCAAAGCAAATGCACAAGATGCAGTAGAAATCATGGAAAAAGTTGCAGAAGCTACAAACGGGGAAATGGCAGACATAGTAATAAACACTGTAAACATTCCAAACACTGAAATGTCATCAATCCTTGCAACTAAAGATGAGGGATTAGTATATTTCTTCTCAATGGCAACAAGCTTTACAAAAGCTGCTTTAGGAGCTGAAGGAGTAGGTAAAGACGTTACTATGATCATTGGAAACGGATACACTAAAGGACATGCTGAAATAGCACTTAACTTAATGAGAGAATCTGAAACCTTAAGAAAAATATTCACAGAGCTTTATGCTTAGTAAAAATATTTGGAGGTATTAAAATGAGAAAATACAACGAGATTCCGTTGTGGAAAGATGTAACAGAAAATGAATGGAATGACTGGAAATGGCAAGTAAGAAATAGAGTTTCTGATGTTGAAACTTTAAGTCAAATCATAAATTTGACTGAACAAGAAAAACAAGACATAAATGAAGTACTTAAAAAATTCAGAATGGGTATCACTCCATACTATGCATCATTAATGGATCCAGATGATCCACATTGTCCTGTTAGAATGCAAGCTGTGCCAACAATAGCAGAAACTCACATATCAGGCGCAGACATGGAAGATCCTCTTCATGAAGATGCTGATTCACCAGTTCCTGGGCTTACACATAGATATCCAGATAGAGTATTGTTCTTAATAACAGATCAATGCTCAATGTATTGCAGGCATTGTACAAGGAGAAGATTTGCAGGGCAAAAGGACTCTCCAGCTTCAATGGAAAGAATAGATGCTAGCATTGAATACATCAGAAATACACCACAAGTTAGAGATGTATTGTTATCAGGTGGAGATGCACTATTAATTGGAGATGACAGACTTGAATACATCATCAGCAAATTGAGAGAAATACCTCATGTTGAGATAATCAGAATTGGTAGTAGAGTTCCAGTTGTTATGCCACAAAGAATTACTGACGATCTAGTGAACATGCTGAAGAAATATCATCCAATATGGTTAAATACACACTTTAATCATCCAAAAGAGATTACACCTGAATCAATGGAAGCTTGTAGAAAATTAGCAGATGCAGGCATACCTTTAGGTAACCAATCAGTACTTTTAAGAGGTGTAAACGACTGCCCACATATCATGAAAGACTTAGTTCATGGGCTCGTTAAGATGAGAGTTAGACCTTATTACATTTATCAATGTGATTTATCAATGGGAATTGAACACTTCAGAACCAAAGTATCAAAGGGAATCGAAATCATTGAAGCTTTAAGAGGACATACATCAGGTTATGCTGTACCAACTTTTGTAGTTGATGCTCCTGGAGGAGGAGGAAAGATTCCAGTAATGCCACAATACTTGATTTCTCAATCTCCAACCAAAGTAGTTTTAAGAAACTACGAAGGAGTAATCACAACTTATGTCGAGCCAAATCACCTTGAAGAAGAATGCCACTGTGATGTATGCCAAGGCAAAAAAGAATCTAAATCCACTGGAGTAGCTGAACTTCTTGAAGGCAATGAAGTAAAAAATCTCGAGCCAAGCTATTTAGAAAGACATGAAAGAAGTAAGAAACACAACAAATAGTCATGCAACTATTAGATTTAATTAAAGAACAATACAAGATAATATCAATAATTGGAATGAGCAAAAATGCTGGAAAGACTACCACTCTAAACGAGATAATAACTGAAGCTTACGAAGAAGACATACCAATAGGGATAAGCTCAATTGGCAGAGACGGAGAAAGTTTGGACATAGTCACAGAAACTGAAAAACCAAAGATTTGGGTATCTGAAAACACCTATGTTGCGACTGCTCAAAGTCTTCTACTCTTAAGTGATGCAAATGTGGAGATAATGATGACTACAAACTATCGAACGCCATTAGGAGAAGTAGTCATTGGAAAAGTAAGATCTGCTGGGTACATTCAACTAGCAGGTCCACAGAGTTTAAAGGAAATGAAGAAAGTTTCAGAGTATATGCTAGGCTTAGGTGCAAGATTTGTAATCATAGATGGCAGCCTTGATAGAAAATCACAAGCAGCTCCTACTATTTCAGATGCAACTATTTTAGCTACTGGAGCAGCCATATCAAGAGATCTAAATAGAGTCATCGAAGAAACACTTCATACTATAAACCTACTCAGATTAAAGAAAGTAGAAGATAGATATGAAGAAATTTTAAAGAGTCTTTTATTAGAAAACACAATAGCTGTGGTTGATGAAGAATTAAAAATCGAAAGGTTAAAGTATAAGACTGCTCTGGGAATGGGAAGAGAAATTTCCAAGCATTTAAAAGAAAATTCAAAATACCTTTTGATACCGGGTTCTCTAGTTAAATCGACTGTAAGTGAACTCTTAAGCTCTACACACCATTTTAAAAATGTAACAATTGCAGTATCTGATGGAACTAAAATATTTATCCCCCCCAAGGATTATTTACATTTCATTAGAATGGGTTTAAAGCTAGAGGTAGTTTATCAAATCAATTTAATTGGAGTAACAGTAAATCCCTATTCTCCATATGGCTATTATTTTGAGCCAGAAGAGCTTTTAAAAAAGATGAGAAATTATATCAAAGATATTCCAGTTATAGATATTATGATAGGGGGTTAAAATATGTTTTTAGATCAAAAGACTATTGATGCATTGGATTTTCAGTATGTCTATGACAAGATAGACTGCATAACTCCCTATGGAAATATTTTTAAATCTAGAATGCATTGCTATAAACCTGGGGAAGAGGAAGCTCTTTCCCAGCAGTTTTTGATGCTCGAGTCATTTATTCCATTTATCAAGAACACATCAATCAGAAGTGGATTTAACAATATTTTAAGTCATTTTAAAGATTTGAGGCAATCCATTAAAAGAGCTAATGATGGCTTTATATTAAATGATGTTGAATTTTTCGAGATAAAATCAATGCTTTATTTCTTAAGGGATTTAAGTGAATTTATAAAAGATAATAATATACCCATATACGAGGAGACTAAGATAAAGCCGATTGAACCATTGGAGAAACTTTTAGATCCAGAAAACACTAAAATATCATCCTTTTATATCTATGATATATACTCTGAAGAATTAAAAAACATAAGAGATAAAAAAAGAGAAATAGATAAGAGATTAAAGACAGAGCTAAAAAATATAAGAGAAAGCATCAAAGAGGAATTAAAACTAGATGTTAGACCTGATAACACAGTCGTTATTTCAAAAGACAAGAAAGATATACTAGATAAAATAAAAGAAAATCCTAATCTAAACTATGTATCTGAAACCTATTTAAATGTCAAATTTAGCATAAAAACTACTGAGGTGATAGATAGATTAGAAAAGGAATTAAATTTATTGAGGAAAAAAGAAGAACTAGAAGAGATGAGGATTAGAGAAATCCTCACAAAAGAGATTAAAAAACACCAAAAGGCAATTTACAGAAACATATCAAGCATAGGAAAATTAGATTTGCTCATTGCAAAAGCAAAATTTGCTGTTGACTACAACTGTGTAAAACCTCAAATAGTGAAAGAACATATAATCGAAATTGAAGACGGGATTCACCCAAAAGTAGCTGAGATGCTTTCTAAGAAAGATTTAAAATTCACACCGATATCGATTTCGTTAAAAAAAGGTGTAACTTGCATCACAGGTGCAAACATGGGAGGAAAAACCATCACTTTAAAACTTGTTGGGCTGCTTTCTGCTATGGCTCAATATGGGTTGTTTGTAACAGCTAAAAAGATGACTCTAGGACTTAGTGAATACATAAAGTCATCTATTGGCGATATGCAATCCACAGATAGTGGCTTATCTACTTTTGGTGGAGAAGTAAAAGTAGTAAAAGAGGCAATAACAAGAGCTGACGAAAGAGGACTAATACTAATTGATGAATTGGCAAGAGGAACAAACCCAGAAGAAGGCTATGCCATATCTAAAGCCATAGTTGAGTATTTAAAAGACAAACAGGCGATAACAATTTTAACTACGCATTATGACAACGTAGCAGATTTAGAAGATGTAGTCCATTTACAAGTTGTGGGGCTGTCGAATTTAGACATAAAAAAATTGAAAGAAGAAATGAACGCAGAAGAAGGTTTTGAAATCATCAATAAATACATGGACTATAGGCTAAGGACTGTTGACAAAGACACTCCAATTCCAAGAGATGCATTGAATATAGCCCGTATTATGGGATTGGATGATGAAATAATTTCATTAGCCGAAAAAAACTTAAAGAAGAATTCATGAAAGGAGTGTTAAAGTGGGAAAACTAAATCTTGATGTAGAGAAAATAAACAAATCAAGACAATCGGCTAAGAATATAGCAGATGAAGTACAAAAATTTATAGATCAACACACTACTGTGGCTACAGAAAGAACAGTAGTGAGGTTGCTTGGAGTAGATGGAGTAGACGAAATAGGAAAACCACTTCCAAATGTTGTAGTAGACAATATCAAAGAAGGAGGAGGACTCCAAAGAGGAGCAGCCTACTGGATGGGAAATGCAATTGCTAATTTACAAATAACTCCTCAAGAAATAGCAGAAAAGATTTCCAAAGGAGAATTAGATATAACAAGACTTCCTGCAAAAGATGAAGGAAAGATAAAAGAAGAAATATATAAGATCGCTAAAGAATCTGTTGAAAAAATTAAAAATGTAAGAAAGACAAGGGAGCACTTTCTAAATACGCTCGGCGAAGGGCCAAAACCATATCTATATGTCATAGTAGCAACAGGTAATATTTATGAAGACATCATTCAAGCTAAAGCAGCCGCAAAACAAGGCGCAGATGTAATCGCTGTAATAAGAACCACAGGACAGTCATTGCTTGACTATGTACCATATGGAGCTACAACAGAAGGTTTTGGAGGCACATATGCAACTCAAGAAAACTTCAGGCTCATGAGAAGAGCATTAGACGAAGTTGGCGAAGAAATAGGCAGATACATCAGGCTCACTAACTACTGCTCAGGACTTTGCATGCCAGAAATAGCAGCTATGGGTGCAGTAGAAAGACTTGATATGATGCTAAATGATGCACTATATGGAATACTATTTAGAGATATAAACATGCAAAGAACTCTAATAGATCAATTTTTCTCAAGGGTAATAAATGGGTTTGCTGGCATAATCATAAACACAGGAGAAGACAATTACCTGACAACAGATGATGCAGTTGAAGCTGCTCATACGGTATTGGCATCCCAATTTATTAATGAACAATTCGCTTTAAAAGCAGGTTTAAAAGAAGAACAAATGGGATTAGGTCATGCATTTGAAATGGATCCTTCACTAGAGGATGGATTTTTACTTGAACTAGCACAAGCTGAAATGGCAAGAGAGATTTTCCCTAATGCACCATTAAAATACATGCCACCTACTAAATTCATGACAGGAAATATCTTTAAAGGTCATGTTCAAAATGCGATGTTCAACATGGTTTCAATCATGACTAACCAAGGTATACAATTACTTGGGATGTTAACTGAAGCAATACACACACCTCATTTGCATGATAGATATCTTTCAATTGAAAATGCTAAATACATCTTCAACAACGCAAGGCATTTAAGTGAAGAAATAGAGTTTAAAGAAAATGGAAGAATCCAGCAAAGAGCTAGTGAAGTATTGGATAAAGCTTGTGATTTATTGGCTCAAATTGAAAAAGAAGGATTGTTCCAAACAATAGAACAGGGTAAATTTGGCGGAGTTAAGAGAATGAGAGATGGTGGGAAAGGATTAGATGGAGTTTGCAAAAAAGACTCTGGCTACTTTAACCCATTCATTGAATTGATGCTTGGAGGTGACAAGTAATGACTGAAGCTCAAAAAGTGGATTTAACAAAAGTAATGCCTTATGGTGACACTTTAAACGATGGAGTTATGCAGCTAAGCTTTACACTTCCAGTGCCATATGGAGATGAGGCTAAAGAAGCAGCAAGGCAAATCGTATTGAAAATGGGTTTTGAAGAAGCCTCGGTGGTATACGCACATGACTTAGGAGTAGAGTACACTTATTTTATAATGTACGCTAAGACAAGGCAAACTGTGGACTTTACATCAATTGAAGTTCCTAAAGTAGACGTAGAGGTCATGGAAAAAGAAGACATAGAAAACTTCATCAAAGAAAATATCAAGAGAAATATAGTAGTTGTAGGAGCTTGCACAGGGACAGACGCTCATACAGTTGGAATAGACGCCATCATGAACATGAAAGGCTATGCTGGGCACTATGGACTTGAAAGATACGAAGGCATAGAAGCATACAATCTAGGAAGTCAAGTACCAAATGAAGAACTGGTAGCTAAAGCCATAGAACTAAATGCTGACGCAATCCTTGTATCTCAAGTAGTAACTCAGAAAGATGTTCATATTCCAAATTTAACTGAACTTGTTGAACTGTTGGAAGCAGAAGGCATTAGGGACAAGGTTGTACTCGTCTGTGGAGGTCCAAGAGTTACTTATGAACTTGCAAAAGAACTCGGCTATGATGCAGGTTTTGGCAGTGGATCATACGCAGAAGATGTAGCGACATTTATAGTAAATGAAATAGTAAAGAGAAATTTAATAAATAAATAATACGACAAAAAACTTTCATAGATTATCTATGGAAGTTTTTTGTTTTCGACTAAAAATGATAGTATTATTCTATGAAAAGGGGTATATTAAAATAATAGAGGTGATACTTATGGAGCTTTATATAAAAACTTTTGGCGAGTTTGATGTATTAGTTGGTGAAAAATCAATCATAGATAATCTAAAAAGAAGCTATAAGATTATGAAGCTCCTTCAATATTTTATTACTTTTAAAAACCAGAAAATATTGCCTGAAACCATATATGAAACTCTCTGGGACGAATATGACTCAATGGATACTAAAAATGTGATTAAAGGACAGATTTTTAGATTAAAAAAAGGACTTAAAGAAGCTTCAATAGATGAAGATACTATGACGATAGATTTTGTAAATGGATACTATATATTAAAGACAAATGGCAAGGTTATAGTAGATAGCGATATTTTTGAAAAATTGATAGATGAAGCTAATCGAAATCTCACAAATGATTTCAATGAAGCTTTCAAATTGTACAACCAAGCTTTTAAGATATATGAAAACCAGTATTTAGATAACTTTGGATATGAACTATGGTTAGTGCCAATAAGAAATTATTTTAGAAAATTATATGTAAATGCAGTTGAAAATGTAGTTGAACAATATAAAAAAGCAAGAATGAATAATGAGATTATAAATATTTGCCAAAAAGCATTATCTAAGGAACCATATGAAGAAGAGCTTCACCAGTATCTTATTGAAAGCCTATTGGCTAATGGAGAAATAAAACAAGCGGTAGATCATATAAAATATTTACAAAATGAATTTACAAAAGGCACAGGTATATTTACTATAGACACCATAAATCGGCTTGAGGATATCTTTGAAAAGCACCAAAAAGAAAATAACAATAATGAATCAATTGAAATTGAAAAATTAAAATATTTAGAAGGTGCAATGAAATTAGATGAAGAAGAATTTAAAGTTATTTATCAGGTAACTAAAATTAGAAGAAAAAATCCAAACGAAGGGAATTATCTTTTAATAGTAGAACTCGACGATTTTAAAAAATATGATTCACTTAAGAAAATATGGCAGGATTTCACTTCAACTCTAATTACTAGAACTTTTAGGAAAAGCGATGTATTTACAATTTGGAGGAATGAAAAATTTTTGATTTTACTAAGCGATGTTAAGCATGGAGCGGTTTCAAGCTTAGAAAATCGATTTCTAATTAATTACTATGAAGCCGATGATGAAAAAGCTTTACCCATAAAGTTGAAACACATCTTATTAGAAGAAGACACAAAAATAAAACTTTAGAATTTCAAAAACTTGAAATAAATATAGCCTAGTGCTAAACTATAAAAGAGTAACTGGAAAAACAATTACTCTTTATTTTTTTGAGGTGATTTATTGATAGAATTATTTATTATTTTTAAGACAATTATATATACTGATTTAATTAAGGTTAATAACAATAGAGTTATCATAGTCCTTCTAACATCTTTGATAACACTATCGTTTATATATGTTATATTGAGTTTAAAAACCAACAAAAAATACTTGCTGGTATTTTTGTTTTATACTGTATTTTCAATAATATTGTTTGCAAATGCGATGTACTTTAGCTATTTTAATAGACTTATTTCCTTAGATGTGTTTAAACAGGTAGGGCTTGTTGGAGATGTTAAAGAAAGCATTCAAGAGTTAATTAGCTTTAAAAAATTAGCGCTTTTACTTGACATACCAATTATTGGTATATATTTGTGGCTTTTAAAAAAGAAAAAAATATCGTATAAAGTTTTTAAGATTAGCGAAAATAGAGCAAAAAAGCTAATAAAAACTTCTGTGCTTATGGTCGTAATCCTTTTTGTATACATGTTTTCAAAAGGGCAAATGAAAGCAGTTGTAGCTGATGAAATCTATTCTTTTTATGTCAATGATGTTATCAGTTTGATCAAAAAAGATGATAATTTACAAGATGTATCTGTAAAAGAGGAAAAGTTAAAAGAACTTTTAGATAAAGAATATCCTATAAACGAATACACTGGCATCGGGGAAGGAAAAAACTTGATAGTTATACAAGTAGAAGCCCTTCAAAACTTTGTGCTGTTTGAAGAAATCAACGGATTTGAGATCACTCCAAACTTAAATAAACTCGTTAAAGATTCTTGTACTCTATATTATGATAATTTTTTCCAACTAGTCGGGAAAGGAAATACATCAGATGCAGAAGTGGCAATTTTAAATTCTCTATATCCATCTTTAACTGAGCCAACTAACAATCTTTATCACAGCAATTCATACTATGGATTACCATGGATATTAAGAGATAACAGTTATACTTCATGGGCTTTTCATGGATATGAAAGAGAGTTTTGGAACAGAGATAAAGCATTTAAAGCTCAAGGTTTTCAAAAATTTATTGCCCAAGATGATTTTGTATTTGACAACTACATTGGATTTGGCATACCCGACAGGGAATTTTTCAAGCAGTCACTTGAATACATCAAAGAGCTTGATAGAATAGACGAAAACCCATTTTTTGCATTTTTAATCACACTTACAAGCCACACTCCATTTAAGATGCCGCCAAACGAGATTTACACAGACTTAGGAGAATTAGAAGGTAGCCTCACAGGAAACTACATTCATGCAATTCACTATGCAGATATGGAAATAGGCAGATTTATCGAAAACTTAAAAGAAGAAGGCTTATATGAAAACTCAGTAATAGCCATTTACGGAGATCACTTTGGGATTGCATCATATGATGAAAAAGAAAAAGTAAATGTAGAAAAAGTAATAAAAGAAAGATACGACTTCGACACTATGATGAACGTACCCCTGCTAATCCATGTTCCTGGGGAAGATATAAACAACACTATATCAACCGTTGGAAGTCAATTAGACTTTTTGCCAACTATATTAAATATAATGGGTATAGAAAATGAAAAGGGGATAATGTTTGGTAAGGACTTAAGCAATAAATATGATGAAAGCTACGCCTTCCCAATGGGCTACATCAAAGAAGGTTCAGTCATTTCAAAAGATGAGATGTTAGTAAGAGATAAAGCTCTTTTTGAAAACAGCAGGGCATTTAATAGAAATACAAGAGAAGAAATAGATATAGAAAAATTTAGAGAACTAAGTGAAAGGGCTTTGGAAGAGATCGATCTATCGAATTATGTTTTAGAGTCAAATTATATAGATAGATTACTCAATGATTAACTGGCATTAAGGGGGAATTTAAATGCTAGAGTTGATGATGATAATAAAATCGATTATTTATGCAAATGCGATTAAGATAGATAATAATAAAGCTTATATTGTTCTATTAACCTTCTTTATCTCATGTGCCATTTTTTCATTTATATCGTGGAAAAGCGGGGACAATAAGAAGAGAAATATAATGTTCTTTTATAGTCTGATTTCAATATTGATGTTTGCAAATGCAGTGTATTTTTCATATTTCAATACACTTCTATCTATAAATGTATTGTCTCAAGCAAGGCAGTTAAACACAGTAAAAAACAGCATAAAACATCTTTTGGATTTGAGTAAGATAATATTGCTGTTAGACATACCATTTGTCTACTATTACTTAAACAAGAAAGAAAAACTATTTAACGGAAAAGGTGCATTAAAATCAGAGGACTACAAGAACATATTTAAAACATCATCAGTATTTGTATTGAGTATATTTATATATTTATTTGGTATAGGTGAATTAAAATCAGTTATCAACCAAGAGTTTTACTCACACCAAGTTGTGGATTTCTACAACATAGTAAAATCTGATAGAACAACTTTAGCTGAGGAACAGACGATGGAAGATGGGCTCAAACAAATCGAAAAAAGGATGAAAAATGAGGGGCAGAACTATCATGGGATTGGAAAGGGGAAAAATCTCATTGTCATACAAGTAGAATCTCTAGCGAATTTTGTCATGTTCAGGGACTATGATGGACAAGAGATAACACCTAATCTGAATAAATTAGCATCATCGCCTCACAGCTTATATTACAACAACTACTTTCAACTAATAGGCAAAGGAAATACTTCAGATGCTGAATTTGTATCTTTAAATTCACTCTATCCATCCATGGAAAAACCAACTTATTTTCAATACGCAGACAATAAATTCTATGGCCTGCCTTGGCTAATGAGGGACAATGGCTACACTGCATGGGCATTTCACGGATATCAGAGGGATTTTTGGAATAGAGACGAAGCCTATATCAACCAGGGGTTTGAAAGATTTATAGCTGAAGATAATTTTAACTTCACTGAAGAAATTGGCTTTGGGATAACTGATAAAGACTTTTTTAATCAATCTATGTTTTATATAAACCAATTAGATCAGAAAGATGAAAACCCATTCTTTGCATTTTTAGTCACATTGACAAGTCACAACCCATATGAAATGCCAGAGGAATACCAAAAAATAAATATTAAAGAAGAGCATAAAGACTCTTTAACAGCTAATTACCTTCAATCCATACACTATACAGATGAAGCTATCGCAGAATTCATTCAAAACTTAAAGGACAACGGGATTTACGATGATTCGGTTATAGTGATTTACGGGGATCATTTTGCTATAAATGCAGGACTTGAAACAGAAGAGGAGATATTAAATTATTTATTAGGTAGACCTTATGATTACGACATGATGATGAACATACCTCTGATAGTTCATATACCTAATGAAGATTTAGGAGAAACAGTTACAATTGTTGGCAGTCAATTGGATTTTTATCCAACAATAGCAAATATTATGGGATTTAAAAATACAAAAGGAATTGTATTTGGAATGGACTTGAACAATCCATCCAGAGAAAATTATGTTTTTCCTCAAACTTATTTGTACAAAGGATCAGTTATAACAAAAGACTATATTTTCGAGTTTTCGAGAGATGGAGTCTATGAAAATAGCATTGCAATAAATAGAATAAACAGAGAAGAAGTGGATATAAATAAGTTTAAAGATATTTATCAAAGGGGTATAAGAGAAATAGATCTGTCTGATTATATTTTGAAAAGCAACTATTTCATGGAATACATCAAATAAAGGGATGATATGAATGAAAAAGAAAACCAATAAAATACTAGTACTTTTACTCACGCTTACACTTCTACTGCCAAGTTTTAGTTTTGCTCAAACATCAGTAGACTATAGCTATGTGGATTTTATAGTTGAATATATAAATGCTCATTACATTAAAGACATAGACTACGAAACTCACCAAAACAACATATTAAAAGGTCTACTGCAAAACTTAGATCCATACAGCGACTACTACACTAAAGAAGAGTATGAAGAGTTTATAAACAGTTTAAATCAATCATTTTCAGGTATAGGCATAGTCTTAAAGCTTGAAAATAACAAAGTGGTAATTGATAGAGTCTTAGATGACACACCTGCAAAAGCTCAAGGTCTAAAAGCAGGAGATGTTATAGTAAGCGTCAACTATCAAAAAGTAGAAGGACTTAGCTTGGAACAAGTAACTTCTCTATTGCGAGGGAAAGCTGGGAATATAGTTCGCATCGAGATAAAACGAGAAAATGAATTAAAGGTCTTTAAAGTAAGGAGAGAAAAAATTGAAATCTCACCAGTAGAATACGATGTATTCAAAGGAGTAGGCTATATAAAATTAAACAGCTTTGGTGACAAAGCGAGTGAAAAAGTAAAGGAAGCACTTAAATATATAGATACTGTTGGAACTAATAAAGTCATACTTGACTTAAGAGATAACCCTGGGGGATATTTAGATGAGGCAGTAAAAGTAGCCAATCTATTTGTTCCCAAAGGACCTATAGTCCATATAAAAGATAGATATGGAAATGTTCAAAGCTATTATTCCGATTTAGAAAAGGTTAAATATGAACTTGTTGTATTGGTAAATCAAAATAGCGCAAGTGCATCAGAAATAGTAGCAGCAGCTGTTAAAGACTCAAAAGCAGGTTACATCATTGGGACAAAGACCTACGGCAAAGGAACGGTACAAAATATAGTTACTCTTCTTAGAGGAGATGCGATTAAACTTACAGTTGCTGAATACTTTAGTCCAAACTGGGTAAAGATAAATGGAGTAGGAGTAAAACCTGATTTGATAGTTGAAAACAAAACCTTTGATACTCAACTTGAAATGGCTATAAAGCACTTAAGTGACTAAGTTGCTTAAATGTAACAAACTTGTAACACTAAAATCAAAAAATTAGTGTATAATCAAAGTATAGTAACTACTTTAGCAAAGAATGCAATATATTTACATTTTGTTGACCAACGCTAAAGTAGGTGTTATAATAACTGTAAAGTGCGAGTTACTGTACTTAACAGTACAAATCAAAACAAAATTATAAGGAGGTAATTAGAACATGAAGAGAACCCTATCATTGGTGTTAGCTTTAGTAATGGTTCTAGGAATGATTCCTGTTTATGCACAAGCTGCAACTCCTCAAGAGGAAGCAGGGGAACTTCTAGAGCAATTAGGCGTTCTTAAAGGAGATCAAAACGGCAATTTAATGCTAGATAAGACTCTTTTAAGAAGAGACGCAGTAGTAATGCTAGCTAGACTTCTAGGCGAAGAAGAGGTAGCAGAGAATTATCCAGACGCTCCAACATGGAAAGACATAACAATCAATTATTATATACCTTTCCTAGGATGGGCACAAGCAGAAGGATATTACAAAGGATATAACGATGCAAAATTCGGATTTGAAGATGACATAACTGTACAAGATTACGCTCTAGTATTATTGAGAGCACTTGGCTATACAGATGTTGAGTGGGAAGATGCTTATACAACAGCTAAAGACTTAGGTCTATTAGAAGGTGTAACTCTTGAAGCTACAGCAAAATTGCCAAGAGGAAATATGTCAGTTATGACAGTAACAGCACTTAATACAAAAGTTAAAGACAGTGAAAAGACATTAGCTGAAACTTTAGAAATTGAAATGCCTGCAGAATTTACTATGACTGCACAAGCAACAGGAGCTAAGAAGATCACTGTAACATTTAACAAACCAGTAGACAAGACAAAAGCAGTTATTGAAGTTACTAGAGGGACAGTAAAACCTTCAGTAAAATCAGTTACATGGGCAGATGATAATAAATCAGCAGTAGTTGAATTTAATACAAACATGCTTGCTGGAGATTACACTGTAAAAGTAACTGGATTAACCGATGAAGCTTTGATAGCTACTCTAAAAGTAGAAGCTGCAAAACTTACTTCCATAGAAATTAAGGGAGATGTCTTAGTAATTTCTAATGATCCTGGAGTTACTCCAAATACTAAAGTTAAAGCAGGAGTTGTAGGATTAAATCAATACGGAGAAGAAGTATCATTAACTGGCGCAAATGTTTCTTCATCTAAGGGTACTGGATCAATTGTTTCAGGACAGTTGGTATTAACTGTATCTCCTGGCGCATTTGTAGTTGGAGAAACTGTTGTTGTTACTATAGTTGACCAACAAACAGGTGTTGTAGCTACTAAGACTATGAAAGTTGCTCAAGGGGCACAAGTAGCTGAAATAAAGATTGGTGAACTTAAAACTGATGATCCAACATTAGCTACAAAACCAATAAATGTAAGTAATTTGAATGGTACTAATGGCAGTAATTTAGAAAAGTATTATATTCCTGTTGAAATAAAAGACCAATATGGTAATTTATTAAAAGCAGGTGAATTAAAAACAGGAGTTGAGATCTACACTTCAAATGCACAAATATTAAATCCTAAAGGATTTAAGGATTTAGCAGATGGCAGAACCGTAATTGAGTTACAGACTGCTTCTCCATCAGCATTATCAGGAACAGTTGTATTGACAATAGTTGCTCAAGCAACAGGGAAAACAGCTTCTGCTACATTTAACGTACTTGCAGATGCAAAAATAGATATTGTTACTGTTGGTAATCCTGATTCTGAATTAAAAATCAATAAGGCAACAACATTACCTGTAACTGTAATTGACACATATGGCAATGAGATTGCTCTTAAAGATATAGAAATTACTGGCTCAGGTACTAACTCAGGTACTAATAAGTTAACTTTAAAAATTAATGATACAGACAATGATACTACCATATCTGTAACAAATGCAACTTTAACTACAAAAACCAACTATACAACTGGTGTTGTAACAATCCAAATAACACCAACTGCATCACCAATATCAGTAATAGTAGTTACTGGAACTGGTAAAACTCAAACTCTAACATTGACAGCACTTCCAGCACCTGTAGCTGCATCTATAAAAGGAATGAGTTCTGATTTCGTATCAATGTTAGCAAATGATCCAACCATGGAAACACAAATAGAAGGAAATGTAGTATTCCTAGACCAATATGGTGAAGAAATAGAAGTAGGTACTACAGTTGGGACTGGATATTACTATACAGTTACACCTAAATCTGTCTCATCAACTACAATGAGCGGTATAAAGATTAAAGCAACAGCAACAGCTGGATCTGATGTTTATACTGTTAAATTGTTTAAAGATGATACAGCTGATGTACTTCTAGATCAAATGGATGTAACAATAACAGTAGTAGATCTAGATGATATAACTCAGTTTGTAATAAATGATATGAACAAAATTTATACTGGTACTGGAGATGCTAGACAGCCAGAACACAATCAAACAGTGACAGTCTACGGTATGTATAATGGCAATAAAGTAGAAGTTCCACAATCTGTAATAGTTACAGTGTATGACAATGTTGGATTGACAACTGGAGGAGCAATCACAGGATATACGACAACAAGTGGAGCTGAAACAAATGGAGCCGACAAAACTGCAACTATTACAGTTTTAGTAGAAGCTGGTACAAAGAGCTATACTTTAACTAAAGATGTTGTATACAGTGACGCTGCACCAAAAGCACAATCTCTCACTGTTAAATCAGATGGTGTAACAGTTGAAGGTGCTGTAGAAATTCCAGTTAATGAGATTAATAATCTTAATTTAATAACAGGTTCAGCATTGCAATTTGTTGCTATTGACCAATATGGAGTAGCTAAGACATCAGGATTTAGCTTTGCAGTAACAGGAGTACCAACAGAACGTACAGTCACTGTAGATGATAGTAGAACTTTAACAGCAACTGGTTTACAAGCAGGCGATAGTTTCGTTGTTCATGGATTCGTAGATGGACTTAACAAACAAATCACTGTTATTGCAGTACCAGAAGAACGATAATCAATAAAAAATAAACCACAAAAAACCTCGGGTTTCCTGAGGTTTTTTTATGCCCAATTTTTGTTGAAACGTAGTACATATTACTCCCTTTTCATATATATAAAGTATAGGGAGGTGAGAAAATGGTTGAGATAACAAAGAAAAGTTTAAAGCTTGAGTTAGACGGTGGAGTAGTTGACGGAAAACAAAAGATCGACTCCAAAACCTACTCAAATATCAGTTTAACTGCAACAGATGAAAATATACTGTCTGCAGGAGAATTGATTTCAGGACTTCAAGAAAAAGCACTTATCAATGTTAAAAGAATCGAGGAAGCTATCATTACAGAATAAAATAAGAAAGGAGAGAATTTATGGAAAAGACTAAATTAATCATGCAGTTTTTAGACGCTGCAAACAGAGCATACAACATATCAGTCGACAACCCCAGAGCTGATTTGACTCAAGAAGAGATACACCAAGCTATGACAGGGCTTGTCGGACTAAATACCTTTGTATCAAGGAATGGTCTATTGACAGCACCAAGCAAAGCTAGCATAGTTACAACATCAACTACAGAAATGGAATTTTAAAAAAGGGAGCCTAGGCTCCCTTTAATTTAAAGAGGTGAAAACATGGAAGAGCTCTATACAAACATAGCCAATTTAGGTTTTCCTATAGTTATATCGCTATTTTTGCTAGTGAGAATCGAAGGAAAGCTAAATGAGTTAACTAAAAGTATAACTGAGTTATCTAAAGTCATAGAAACTAAACTAAATTAAAGGGATTGATTAATCAATCCCTTTATCAGCTTCAACTACTTTTCTATTGATAATAAATCCAGTCCCCAACAGAACCCAAAAGATAGGCGCAACAGACACTATGCTATCATTTGATAACCCTGTAAATAGATACATGCAGATTGCAAAGAATATTCCAAGTCCTGCAGATTCCATAAATGAATTGTATTGACTCTTTTTAAAATATGCTTTAAAGCTTGAAACAAAATACATTAAAAACAAAGCCAATTCTGCTAACAAAGACAATAGTCCTGTAGTTATTGCAGTATGCAAGTACATATTGTGTGGTTTATCAACCACTGTATAAATACTATTTAACCCCTTTATCTTTCCTACAAAATCATTGTTAGGGAAGTATATCCCATAGGTATCAGGACCAAGTCCAATAAATATTGTATCCTTTATCAAAGGAATAGACCTAGACCATATATAACCTCTATTAGATGCCATATATTCTCTACCTTCAAAGTTAAAGTACTCAGCCCTAATCTCTTCATTTCCAAGGAGTTCTCCTCTATACCCCAATGCTTTTGCATTGTTATTTTCATCATATGCAAATCGGATGGATTTTGCTCCTTTATTTGTTGCCAAATTAGCTTCTACTACAAGCCCACTAGCATCAGACATTAACAACTTAAATGTATGCTTATTATATGGCTCATTTTTTATCTTATATACGCCTTCTTCAATCATTTCAACTTCGAGTGGTGAATTGTTTTCATCGTAAAAGCTAAAAAATCCATTTTCATTGACTACTTTTATTTCATGGTCATTAAATTTTATATTTATATTATTTTCATCTAATACTATATCTTCAAAATCTATGTAGCTCACTTCTACTAAAGACTTAACCCCTGATATCAATCTATCTGTTACTGTTCCATCTAAAGCAGTGTTTACTCCGAAGAATATAACTAAGATGATGGCAAAAGACAGCGCAAAAAATTTTAAATTGTGCTTAATTTGTTTTCTATAAAAGATTAGTGCAAGTACTACATAAACTCCAAGACTTAAAAGTGCCGCTCTTGATCTAGAGCCAAGTAATGTCAAGAAGTTTGCTGCACCTACTATCAAGAAGAAGAGTTTTTCTTTTCTATTCTTCAATAGCAGTACTAGAGTGAGCGATATGGTAAATAGCATACTAGTGTAGACTCCGACATAGTTGATGTTGTAAAGCGTGCCGTATGTTGCTTTACTTTCTGCAAATGTGAAGTTTAGGGTGTCTTTTAAATGCTCATAAGCACTTGGAAGGATCAAATTCTTACCAAAATCTGTCATAAAGATATCTCTTCCTAAAAATTGTGTCAATCCTATCAGACTCATGACAATTGATGAAATAGATAGAGCATAAACTAATACTTTCACTTGTTTTTCATTGTCAATAGTGTTGTATGCTAAAAACATCAAACTCAAATATGAAAGAAGTGCATACATCCCCTCATATCTATCAATAAACCCTTTTGTTGCGACGGATCTATAGTTTGAAAAAATAACTGAAAGAATTATTAAGATTGCATAAATTAGCATCGGATAATAGAACTTATCTTTTCTTAATTCGATTTGTCTATTTAAATAGCACCTTGAGAAAAACATGAATAGTCCGACAGCAGTTGTTATGGTTAACCAAACCATTTTGTAATATGAGAAAAAGTCAGCATTATCCTGACCATTTGTGAAATACTTCAGCTCTTCAGGTACAGGCACAACCTTGAGGTAGATTATTAAAGGAATAATTGCTACTGCGACAATAAGGGGTAGTATGATCCATATGTCATATTTGTACTTTTTCTTTATAGTTTTATCTTTCTTAGCCATGTATGCCTCCTTAAATTTTTTAGTATATAAGTATTATACATCATTTAAAGCGTATTTTTAAGGGAATAATTTAAAATTAGTCAATGTTTATTGAAATAAGGAAATTTTTGTTGTAGTATATTCTAAAAGGCTAAAAGGAGGTGAATTGACATGCGGTTTAGTAAAAAGATCCTGCTTATGATTATTATTGATTTTTTAAGTATTAATATTTCTGCAATATTATCTCTATTATTAAGGTTTGAAAGCATAACGAATCCTCAATTCTTAGATTATTTAGAAGTGTATAAGAGCACATTTCTGTTTATTTCAGTTTCGAAGATTTTAGTATTCTATTTATTTGGACTTTATAAAAGTATTTGGAAGTACGCAAGTATAGATGAAATGCTAAAGATAATAGGGGCAGGCGTCGTCGCAAATATAGCAGCTATTGCAGTAATTACATTTTTACAGACATCACTACCTAGGTCTGTTTATGTGATGATGACAGTATTTGATATTGGATTTATTGGGGGTTTTAGATTTCTCTTAAGAACTGCTAATGAAAAATTAACTCACAAAGTCAAATCTAATGACGACAAAATCACAAGAGTTATGATAGTGGGAGCAGGCGATGCAGGTGCGATGATATTAAAGGAGTTTAAAAATCACTACTCCTATGCATATAAACCTGTGGTTTTTGTAGACGATGATAAAAGTAAGAAAGGGAAGGTAATTTATGGAGTGCCTGTGGCTGGGACTAGAGAAGATATACCAGTACTTACAGAGAAATACAATATCGATGAAATAGTTATTGCCATACCGTCAGCACCTAAATCTGAAGTAAGTAAAATAGTCGAAATAGGGAAAAACACTAAAGCAAGGTTAAAGATTTTGCCCGGCATGTATGAACTCATAGATGGGGTTGTAAGTGTAAGTGCGATAAGAGATGTGCAGATCGAAGACTTACTAGGTAGAGAAGAGATCAAAACTGATTTATCAGAAATAAGTAAATACCTAAATGGAAAGGTAGTTTTAGTTACTGGTGGAGGAGGGTCAATTGGCTCTGAACTAGCAAGGCAGATTTCAATACAAAACCCTAAGAAGTTAATCATATTAGATATATATGAGAACAATGCGTATATGCTTGAAAACGAACTGAGAAAGAGATTTCCAAATTTGGACTTGATTGTATACATAGCTTCAATTAGAGATGAGCAGAGAATCAGAGAAATTTTAAGAAGAGAAAAAGTTGATGTGATATTTCATGCTGCGGCACACAAACATGTGCCTTTGATGGAAACTAGTCCAAAAGAAGCAATAAAAAACAACGTATTTGGTACTGTAAATTTAGCTAAAGCTGCTGTAGAAAACGGAGTTAAGAAATTCGTGATGATATCGACAGATAAAGCTGTAAATCCCACCAATATAATGGGGGCATCAAAGAGAGTTTGTGAACTTGTAATCCAAGCTTTTAATGACAGGTACGATACAGAATTTGTTGCAGTAAGATTTGGTAATGTGCTTGGCAGCAACGGAAGCGTAATACCCCTATTTAAAAAACAGATTCAAGAAGGAGGGCCTGTCACAGTTACACATAAAGATGTCGTTAGGTACTTTATGACCATACCCGAGGCAGTATCATTAGTCATCCAAGCAGGTGCGATGGCAAAAGGTGGAGAGATTTTCATATTGGATATGGGAGAGCCAGTTAAGATTATAAAACTTGCTGAGGATTTAATTAAATTATCAGGATTTGAGCCCTACACTGAAATACCAATTAAAATCACAGGATTAAGACCAGGAGAAAAGCTGTATGAGGAATTAATACTTGACGAAGAAGGAGTCAATGCTACAAAGCATAAGAAGATATATGTTGCAAAGCCCACGAACATTGATTATGAAGAATTAGAAAGCAACTTGAAGGAATTGAGAAAAGCAATTAATGATCTTAGTGATGATGAAATAAGGTCATATGTAAAAAGAATAGTAAAGACATATAAATTTGAGGAGTGAATACTCCTCTTTTTTGTATGTATTCTATAAATATTTGTAGATAGAATAGATTAGTTAATAAGTAAGAAATATAACTAAAAAATTGACGATTTCAAACTATGTAATCACACAGATAAGAATAAAGAATTTTAAGCTGAACATTTCGTAAATAATTTTAAAAAACCACAGTGAACGAATTGTTCACTGTGGTTTTTTAAAATGGCTGAATTGTTTCAATCATTTGAGAGGGCTTTACTAAATTCCCTGCCAAATCTCTTATATATATAGGGTTATCAATAACTCTAATTGAATATTTTGACTGTATAGGTTTAGATTTTAATGTGATGACTAAAGTTGATTTATCTGTTGATTTTACAGTTGTTGTGTAATCATCTGTACTTAATACTTTATTGTCAGCCAGTCTAATTATTTGAAGATCTCTTCTATAAAGGCTAGCTCCCTCTTCTTCTAAAGGCTCACTAAAGGTTATCTCCATATTGTTTCCATTTATCATCACTAAATTGCTCTTTAGAACTGGGCTTACTTCATCCACTACATTAAATAGCCCTGGGTCTACATTTGTTCCAATTGATGTCTTTATTTTATTAGTATTTGGAATGACAGTTGTATTTGGTTGAATATATGTCGTGCTATCAGCGAGCACTATTTGCACTGTATTTGATCCGTCAACTATTACTCTTGAAATAGTGTGTCCTGCAACTACAAAATCCGATATATCAGCTTTTATTATAGGCATATTGAACTTTACTTTAATGAGATTAGGTTCTGTCAATACAGCTTGTTTGCCTGTTATATTTGGATAGTAGTCAACAACTTTTCCATTTCCAGTTGCACTGCCTTCAAATTTTAAACTCAATATCAGAGGATCAGTGAAATTGCCAGATGTATCTTTTAAACCTCTTACTTCAAGATTTGTCAAGTTATCAGCAGCACCTATCATTACTTTTTTGCCATACATATAGTCTGGAAGTACGATAGTTAAAGTTTTCAAGTCTGGACTTAAATTAATTTGAGTACCTTGTATTAGATAAACTTCAGTCCCGCCAATTTTTGCGATGTAGTTATATAAATAACTAGTGGTTTTTTCGTCCATTGGCTTTGAAAACTCCATGATAATTGTATTTCCGTAGCCTGAATAATTTAATAATCTTGGACTTTCAAAATCTTTTACATTGAGTGTAGTGGTATATGGCTCTATCTTCGTTCCATTTACATCTTTAATTTCTGATACCGTAAGTTTTACTGCGCCTTTTGGCAAGGTACTGTAAAAGTTAATCGTGTATTCTCTTCCACTTCCAACTACATCTTTTATCAACACCATACTTCCATTAGCATCTACTACGCTATAACTACTTGGTACATTTCCAAGTACTGCTTTATTGTATATAACTTTTATGAACTTACCTGTATCTCCTACCATGACAGACACCACTTCAGGTTTTCTTGTATCTACTGTTGGAGTTACTTTTATCAATACTTGAGATATTTTATTGTCAGAATAATCGCCTATTCCTTCGATGAAAATGCTAGTTTCTTTATTTGGAATAGGGTTTGTGTTAAAGGTTGCAATTACTTTTTTTCCATCCACAGTAATTGAATCTGGATATTTTCTGTATACCCCATCCTGTTTCCAGTAGATGCTTTCTTTAGTAACTGTTATTGGATTTATGAGCTCATTGAATTCAACTGTCAATTGATCCACCGAAGCTGTCGATTTAACTATCTCAGGAGCAGAAGTGTCCTTTACAACAGTAAATGATCTTGTATCAATGTTTATTTTATTTCCTGCAAAATCTTCTAAACCTTGTGTCAGTATGGTATATGTTCCAGGGGCTAATGTAGTTGATGTAGAGTATCTTAACTCTATGGACTCATATGATAGCACTGGATTTGACAAAGATGTGGTTGCATTAATGTTGAAGTTGCTCATTGAAGGAACTGTTTTTATAGGCTCTGAAAAATTGATTCTTATTCCAGTAGTTCCCAAAACATCAATACCAGTCACTCTAGGAGGAGTTGTGTCATTTGCAGTGAAAGTTTTATTGCTAAACTCTACAACTTCATTTGTGGTAGATCTGATATTTTTAGCTGTTAGAGTATATTCTTTACCATTTTCCATTGTGCCGTTTAATACAAGTACAATTGTCTTATCTACATTTTCATAGTAAACTCTGTTTATAGCACCTGCATTTGTCTCATAGTTATATACAAAACTTGAAAGATTTGTATCTACAGGTTTATTTAGATTTATCTTTATTTCTTTTAAATTGTCAGCAAAGACACTTGACAGGTCAAATTTTATATTTGTGATCGAGAAAGTCTTTATTTCTGTAGATTTTGTTCCACTAAAAATAATATAACTGTATTCTCCTAAGTTTAAATCATTTTTTGTAAAGTCAAAAGAACCATCATCATTTAAAGGGATATTTAAAGTTTGTATTCCATTGTTGGATTTTAAGTATAGCTTCAACTCACTGACATCTTTTACAGAACCCTTTAAGTTTAAAGAGTCATTTACCACTTTTGCATCATAGCTAATATCAAGTGGAATTAAATTCAACACTGCCATGAGGGAAATAGTACTTCCCTTCACAGGCAGTGCTAGTGCATTGTATATCATAGCAGAAGCTTCTCCACGAGTTAGTGTCTGAGATGCAGCGAAATTTAACCCCTTCATAATCCCGAGATTTTGGGCTAGAGTTGGCACATTAGACCAGTTTTTTGCCTCATCTGTATAACCCAAAGCTCTTAGGAGAACTGTTTGAAACTGTTGAACTGTAACAGTTTGACCATATCCAAATTGAGTCGTTGTCATACCTACTATGAGGCCTTCGTTTTTTGCCCACAGTATATAGGGGATGTAGTAAGCTTGGTTAGAACCCAAGTCTTTAAATACATTTACTCCTTTATAGTTTTTCGCCTCATCTTCTTTGCCATATAGCCTTGATATGAGTACTACCATTTGCTCACGGGTAAGTTTAGAATCGAGATTTAGATTTCCATTTTCGTCACCAAGAAGCACTCCTAATTTATTTAGAAATTCCCCTTGTTCTGTGTAAGGATTGTCTGCAGATACTATTGATCCTGTACTCATCAGTAGTATCAATGCCAGCACAAAAGACATAATGCGCTTCATAAAATCACTCCCTTTAGTTTTATACTGTAATTATACACCAAAACACAGTATTTTAATATTACATTTAAGTTAATTTAGTATTGTGAATGATCAGAGTGTATTGTATAATCGAATTATCATATTATTTTAGGGAGGATACTTTCGTGGAAGAAATAAGCTTAAAAGAAATTCTATTTTTGTTAAATAAACATAAAAAATTAATCATCATGATTACTATCATCGCTACTTTACTAGGTTTGGCATTCAGCTTATTAAAGAGTTATGAATATGAGGCTTTTACAACTTTAATGATACAAAGGCCTGAAAGTGAAGAGGTTGAAATAGTTAATGATTCTCAAGAACTTCAAAAAGAACAGAGATTTATTGCTACTTGCATTGATATTTTGAGATCTAGAAGCATGTTTGATGAGGTTAGCAGAAACTTAGGACTAGATATGAAATACAAGGATTATCAAAAAAATATAAGTATATATCAAACTAGTTCTGCACCAATAATTGGAATTTCTGCTAAAAATGAGGATCCTGAGATTGCGGCTTCAATTGCTAACGAATTAGCTACTTTATTTATAAACAATGCAGGCCGTTATGTTGAAATTGAATCAGTATCATTAATAGATAAAGCTATCATACCAAAAGATCCAGTTGAAAAAAATACAATTCTTAATATATCTATTGGGGCTATTTTGGGATTAATGTTGGGTGCGTTTTTATCTTTTGCGATAGAATATCTAGATGATACTATAAAAACTCCGATAGACGTTAAAAATTATCTATCATTGCCTGTAATAGCTACTATACCAAGCGAAATTACCCCGGCAGATATAAATAAAGCAAAAAACAATAAGTCCTTAGAGTCTTTTAGGATCATGAGAGCAAATATTAAATACAACAAAAATAGAGATTTAAAAAGTTATGTCATAACATCTACCATACCTAAAGAAGGAAAGTCTTACATTGCTGAAAATCTAGCAAAATCTTTTGCCGGTTCAGGAGATAAAGTTCTGATTGTAGATTTTAACCTTAGGAATCCTAGTTTAAGCCAAAAATATAATTTAGAAGAAAAACCGGGGATGATAGATTTACTACAAAACAAAATTAAAATCGAAGATCTATTATTCAGTCATAAAATTAGTGATAATCTTTACCTAGTTCCCAGTGGGAAAGAAGACAATATAAATGGTACGGAGCTTTTAAATACTGACATAATATTGAACATTAAAAAAATCATTCAAGAAAACTTTGATAGAATCATAATTGATACTCCTGCATCTACTACAGTTGCTGATGGAGTTGAATTGACGGCGATTTTTGATGCAACTATTTTAGTTGTTGGAGTAAACGAAACAAAAGTGGAACTTGCTAAACATACTGTTGAACTACTTAATAACGTAAAAGCTAATTTAGTAGGGGTTGCACTGAATAAAATACCTCTTAAGGAAGAGAAATATTTAGGTTATTCACATCTTTATGTAAAAGACTATAATGAAATATAACTCTAATTTTAAAGCATCATTTCGAAACATATAGAAATGGTGCTTTATTTCATTATTGTTACAGTTTCCATAATCTGATTAAATTTAAACTCAAAGTGATATAATATAATTGAAGAAAATTATAAAGGGGTGGAAACAATGAAAAGATTGTTAAAACTGACTGCTTTAAGTTTAGCATTTGTTATGACACTAAGTTCAGCAATAGCATTTGCTGATAGTCCAAATGGCAAATCAAAAGCTAAAGTGGATACTAAAATTGTGACTAAGCTATCTACTAGCGATCAAATATTACAAGAACTCAAAGGCAAAGTAAAAGTTGAAAATTTAGAGTTAAAAGAAATGAAAGCTAAGAATTTGATTCAAGTAAATGGAAATGTCAAAATTGATGGCATGGATTTATCTCAATTCAAGGGAAACACAAAGATAAAAGTTAAATTAAACAATGTTGTAGTCAATCTAGATAAAAATGGCAATTTTAGCCAATTGATGAACAAAAATAACCTAGAGAAACTTGTACTTGGAGTTTATGTAGGGAAAGTTAAGCTCTATGAGCAAAACGTAGATGTTAAGACATTGCCAACTTTGACATTAGAGAAAGCTTTTCAAATTGCTAGAGAAAAGGTTGCTAAAATTCCTACCTTGGAAAATTTAAAATTAACTGACAAACAAACAGTAATTGAAGCAAGAGACGCACTAAATGATCTGAGACGCTTACTTGGGATGAGTGCAGCAACAAATGTGGAATATCAAACGATGTTAGCTAAAGTAAATCAAGCATTAGAAAGAATAAGATTTTTAGAATCAACAACATTGAGATGGGTTGAAGAACCTAAACTCATTAAATATCAAGATAACAATGTTTTAATTGGGAAGCTTTTTATACCGGAAAAAGTATCAAATGTAGTTGTTAAAGTCAATGGAGAAGTTGTAATGACTGCATTGGGAGCATTCAGATATAATGTGAACACAAATGCAGAAAATTTGATTGTAACTGTTGAAATAAACGGTGTAGTGAACAGTGAATTAACTAGGATTATTAAAAATGACACAAATACGATTACTGTTCAATATGTGATGGATTTGATCAATGCTTTACCATCGAAAGATAATGTTAAATTGTCAGATAGGGATAGTATAATTAAAGCAAGAGCTAGTTATGAAAAATTATCTCAAGAAAATAAAGCTTTAGTAACTAATTTGTCTAATCTAATCGAAGCCGAGTTAAAACTGAGAGAGTTAGAAATGGCACAATTATCTTGGGTATTTAAGCCAATCGCATTTTCAGACGGACAATATATTGGCAAATTAAATCTTAATAATATTGATAACGACAGAGTAAAAGTAAGACTTGGAACAGCTCCAAATGATGATTTAGCTGTATTAAACAACGGGTTTGTCTTCATATCAAAAACAGGGACAGAGTTAGTTGCTGTTCACGTTTATTTAGATGGGGTTATTGTACCAAGCTTAAGTGTAACAATTAATTAAATATTTTTATAAAGCACACTCCTAAGTAGCAAAGGGTAATACCAAACTACTTGGGAGTTTTTCATTTTTTTATAAATTTTTAAAGATGATTTTATTAATCATGTGTATTTTTTACAATTCATGGGTATATAAAAGACGCAGTAAAAAACGCAATAAAAAATAAAGGGGGATTTTTATGATTACCAGGAATAAAAAGTTTCTAAGTATTGTTCTTTCTTTTGCAATGGTTTTAGGCTTTCTAATTGTACCGACAAATGTTACTCAAGCTGCTAGTAGCGAGAGCTTGACTATTCTTCATGTAAACGATATGCACGGAAGAGTCGCAGAAAATGAAGGAAGTAGTGAACTAGGATTTGCAAAACTTGCAAGCGTTGTCAATGGATTGAGAGCTACTGATCCAAATGTGTTGTTTTTAAATGCTGGAGATACTTTCCACGGAACAATTGACGTTAATTTAACTCAAGGTGAAGAAATAGTAAAGATCATGAATAAAATGGGATTTGATGCAATGACTCCCGGAAATCACGATTTTAACTATGGATATAACAGATTATTAGAGTTAAAAGAAATGGCTGAATTTCCAATTTTAGGGGCAAATATCGTAAAGGAATCAGACAAAACATCAGACTTTGAGCCATATATCATTAAAGATATGGAAAATGGGCTAAAAGTAGGTATCTTTGGACTTACTACAGATGAAACAAAATATAAATCACACCCATCTAATACAATAGGCATAGAATTCGCTGATGCTGTAACTACAGCAGATAAGTATGTCAAAGAATTAAAAGATAAAGGTGCAGATGTAATAATTGCATTAGTACACTTGGGCATAGATGAATCAAGTGTCAACACTGCAAAGAAATTAGCTGAAAATGTAGAAGGAATTGATTTAATCGTCGATGGACATAGTCATCATATGCTTGAAGAAGGTATGATCGTAAATGACACTTTGATAGTTCAAGCAGGGTCATATACTCAAGATGTAGGATTTGTTAAATTAGAATTTGACAATGGTAAGATTGTTAAGAGAACTGCTGAAGTAATGACTTATGAAGATTTAAAAGAAACTGAGCCTGATGAAGAAATAGCAAAGATGGTAGAAGAATTAGTTCAGAAAAACGAGCCTTTAAAGAATGTTGTTGTTGGAAGAACTGAAGTAAAACTTGAAGGAACTAGAGAACTAGTTAGAACAGGAGAAACTAATCTAGGTAATTTAATCACAGATGCTATGAGATCATTTACTGGAGCAGATTTTGCTCTTACAAATGGCGGAGGGATTAGAGCATCTATAGATGAAGGCGAAATAACATTAGGAGAAATACTGACTGCGTTTCCATTTACCAATACTCTTGCAGTCATAGAAGTTACTGGTGAAGAAGTATTACAAGCACTAGAACACGGTGTTGATGCTTATCCTGAACCAGCAGGTCATTTTCCACATGTAAGTGGTTTAACCTACACTTTTGATCCATCAAAACCAGTTGGGCAAAGGATAGTTTCTGTTACAATAAATGGGGAACCAATTGATAAGACTGAAACATATACTATGGTTACAAATGACTTTTTAGCTGCTGGTGGAGACGGATACACTATGTTTACTAACAAACCATTTGTAGGTGAGGGTGGTTTATTATCAGACGTACTAGCTGAATATATTTCTCTAACTGAGATGATAGGACCAAGAGTTGAAGGAAGGATTAAAGCAGTAAAAGCACCTACAGAGCCTACTACTCCTACTGAACCAACTGAACCAGCAGGAGATATTAAACACATTGTAGAAAAAGGAGAAGTTCTTTATAGAATTGGGTTGAAATACAAAGTTCCATGGCAAGAATTAGCTCAATACAATAAATTAAAGAATCCTAACTTGATTTATCCTGGACAAATCATATTAATTCCAACTAAATAGTTGATCTTAGGCAGCCCGTTGGGGCTGCCTAATAGGTGTATAACAGAGGAGGCCAATATGGTAAAGCATTTTGATGATTTTGAGGTAGAGGTAGTACAGAATTTAAAAGGTGGCAAAGGGTATGTGACGATAATTAGATTATTAGAAGAAGAAGAATTTTTAGGAAAGGGTAAATTATTTGGAAAAGCTATTATCAAACCGGGAAATTCAATAGGTTATCATCAACACAAGAAAGACCAAGAAACATATTACATATTAAATGGTCATGCAATGTATAATGATAACGGAAAAGAAGTGTTTTTAGAGTCTGGAGATTTTACTATTTGTAGACCCGGTGAATTTCATTCTATAGAAGCAATTGGAGATGAGGACTTAGAATTTTTGATGCTCATATTAAATGAATAAAACAAACTCCCAATATTGGCAATCTGCCTTATTGGGAGTTTATTGTTATTTTGTCATAGCTGCAGTACCTGCTAGGATTTCGCCTGATCTATGGCAAGCGACAAAATGTTCAGGTCTTACTTCTTTGAACTCAGGAGTTACCTTTCTGCACTCATCTATAGTATAGAAACACCTATCTGCAAATCTGCATCCTGGAGGTGGGTCAATAGGAGAAGGTACATCTCCTTCAAGTATTATTCTCTTTCTAGCCCTTTGAATTTCTGGGTCAGGGATTGGGATTGCTGAGAGCAGTGCTTGTGTATATGGATGAATTGGGTGGTCATATAATTCTTCGGATTTAGAAAGTTCCATCATCATACCTAGATACATTACACCAACTCTATCAGAGATATATCTTACCATAGACAAATCATGTGCTATGAAAAGGTAAGTTAATCCCATTTGTGTTTGCAAATTTTTAAGCAAGTTTACGACTTGGGCTTGTATAGATACATCTAGTGCGGAAATAGGTTCATCACATACGATGAATTTTGGATTTAATGCTAAGGATCTGGCAACGCCAATTCTTTGTCTTTGACCTCCTGAAAATTCATGAGGAAATCTTAATGCATGCTCTTCGTTTAACCCAACTAGTTCCAACAACTCAAATACTCTTTCTCTTTTTTGCTTATCTGATTTATATATACCGTGAATATCAAGTGGTTCAGCTATAATCTCTTCAACTGTCATACGTGGGTTAAGTGATGCATATGGATCTTGGAAGATCATTTGGATATTTCTTCTAATAGGCTTCATATTATGTCTTGATAATTTATATATATCTTCACCTTCAAAGTATAGCTCTCCTTCAGTAGGCTCATAAAGTCTTATTATTGTTCTGCCTGCAGTTGTTTTTCCACATCCAGATTCACCAACTAGACCTAAAGTTTCACCTTGATATATATCAAAACTAATTCCGTCAACTGCTTTTAGTGTTCCTCCGCTAACATTAAAGTATTTCTTGATATTTCTTGCTGATAAAATAGGTTCTGTCATCATTAAACACTCCTTTCATGTCGGATGTCATTAGCCAATGGGTGATTTAACCAACATCTGCTATAATGCTCTGAACTATGGTATTCTGGGTCTGGCATATAGTCTTTGCATACTTTCATAGCATAATCACATCTATCAAAGAATGCGCACCCTTTTGGAGGAATATATAAATCTGGAGGAGTGCCTTCTATATAACTTAGACTTTCATCACGTTTCATATCTAGCCTAGGAACACTTTCAAGTAATTTTATCGTATATGGGTGTTTTGGATTTTTAAATATATCATTTACATTTCCTTGCTCTACTATTTGGCCTGCATACATTACTATGACTTTGTCGCTCATATCTGCAACTACACCCAAGTCATGTGTGATTAATATAATTGACATATTCAATTTATCTTGAAGTTCTTTCATAAGATCCAAAATTTGTGCTTGAACTGTAACATCTAGAGCTGTAGTTGGCTCATCTGCAATCAAAAGTTCTGGATTTGCAACCATTGCTAGAGCAATCATAACTCTCTGTCTCATTCCACCTGAGAATTCATGAGGATATTGGTTGACTCTTTTTTCAGGCTGAGGTACTGAAACTAATTTAAGCATTTCTATAGCTTTTTTATGAGCTTCCTTACTCGTCAATTTTTGGTGTTTAATAAGACCCTCAACTATTTGTTTACCAACTCTCATTGTTGGGTTTAAGGAAGTCATTGGATCTTGAAATACCATTGAAATTTTACTTCCTCTAATATCTTGCATTTCTTTATCTGTCTTTTTTACTATATCTTCACCTTTAAAAAGGATTTCTCCACCTTTGTAGAAAGCTGGGGGCATAGGCAAAAGCTGCATGATTGAACTTGCAGTAACACTTTTACCACAACCAGATTCTCCTACTATTGCCACGGTTTCTTTTTTCCCGACAGTAAAACTAATATCTCTAACAGCCTCAACTTCACCAAAGAAGGTCTTGAAGGAGACTTGCAAATTCTTAACTTCTAGTATGTTTTCCATTTTTCCCCCTCCTATTTCCTAAGCCTTGGATCTAATGCATCTCTAAGTCCGTCTCCTAATACATTGAAGGAGAACATTATTAAGGATATCAAAAGTGCAGGGAATATAATCTGGTAGGTTAATCCAACTGCCATTCCTGCTAATCCATCATTTGCCAGTGTACCAAGACTTGATTTGGGAGCTTGTAGACCTAAACCTAAGAAACCCAAAGTTGCTTCTGCAAATATAGCTCTTGGTATAGTTAAAGTAACATTTACAAGTATTGGGCCAAGAGTATTTGGCAATATATGTTTTCGCAGTATCCAGCCTTGATCAGCACCCAAAGATTCAGATGCTAGAGAGTATTCTGCTTCCTTTAATTGAAGTACCTGACCTCTTACCAAAATAGCCATAGGTACCCAGTCAGTTATAGTCATAGCAAGTATTATTACAAATAAAGAAGTACCAGAACCTTGGCTTGAGAAAACTACTGACATCAAAATTACTACCAATAGATATGGAATACTATATATTACTTCAGCAATACGCATCATTACGGAGTCAACTCTCCTTGATGAAACTCCTGCTATACCACCATATAATATACCAACTGTAAAATCAATTGCAGCAGCTAAAACACCTATCAAAAGCGAATATCTAGCTCCATACCATGTTCTAGTGAAAAGGTCTCTACCTAGTTCATCGGTTCCAAACCAAAACTGAGAATTAGGTTTTACATTTATATTACTATAATCTTGTTGAAAATAGGTATAACCACTTATCATAGGCCCAATTATAGCCATCAATGTGATTAAGATTATTAAAGTTAAACCAACCATAGCTAATTTGTTTTGTTTTAACCTTCTCCATACGTCAGGCCAATACTTTATGCTAGGTCGTCTTATTTTTTCTGCATTTTGTTGCTCTTCTGTGGCTCTTTCAAACATCTCTTTAGTAAGCTCAGCCATTTAATGTCCCTCCTCAGTTAGTCTTATTCTTGGGTCAACAAGCATATATGTTATATCTACTAATAGTAACATCACAACGAGTATAAGTGCATAAAACACAGTAGTTCCCATTATAAGCGTGTAATCTCTGTTACTGATTGATTTAACAAAGAACATCCCCAAGCCTGGGATACCAAATATTTTTTCGATAACAAAACTTCCTACCAATAGGTTAGATATAGTGATACCTAATACTGATACAACAGGAAGTATTGCATTTCTAACAGCATGTTTCATGATTACTGCAAACTTGGATAGACCCTTAGATTTCGCAGTTTTGATGTAGTCCTGATTTAGAACTTCAAGCATGCTAGACCTCATAAGCCTTGCCATTGTAGCTAGCGGCATAAGACCTAATGCAAAAGATGGCAGAATTGTATGCTTAAATTCTCCCCATCCTCCAATTGGTAAAAAACCGATATTTCTTGCCACAAACTGTATAAGAAACGTACCCATTACAAAACTAGGTACTGATATACCTATAATAGCTACAATCATCGATATGTAGTCGGGAATTTTATTTTGATAAAGAGCAGCCATAGCACCAAGTGCTGGTCCAAAAATTATAGCAAATACTAAAGCTTGAGCACCCAATCTTGCTGATACTGGGAAACCTCTTGCTATCATCTCATTAACTGTTTCAACACGAGACTTCATACTCTCGCCAAAATCACCTCTAAGTAGATTACCTAGATATATAAAGTATTGTTGATATAATGGCTTATCAAGTCCATATTTTTTCTGAAGGTTTTCATAGACTATAGGCGGCATTTTTCCTTCTTGGGCAAATGGATTACCAGGGATAGAATGCATCAGTATAAATGTTATGGTAACTATGGCCCATAGAGTAACTATTGCCATACCAAACCTTTTAAGCAAGTATTTTTTCATCGTTTAGCTCCTTTCATATATTTTAATAAGAGAAAATCAGAAAGCAGAGCTCCTGATTTTCTCTAAAAAAATATAATATTTCTGAAAGATTATCTATTTATGTCAGCGTATGTTATTGTAGGATAGTTTAGTGGAGTCTTGTATATTCCAGATACATATGGTTTTACTGCATATGGTTGAGTATAGAAATATACTGGGACAATTGGTACATCTTCCATCAATATTTTTTCAGCTTTTCTCATAGCATCAAATCTTACGGGTTGATCAGCAGTGCTTTTTGCTAGATCTATAAGTTTATCATATTCAGGATTGTTGTAGTTAGCATCGTTGAAAGGTCCTGTTGAGTACCACAAATCTAGCATAGTCATTGGATCACTATAGTCTCCGATCCATCCAGCTCTTGATATATCATAGTCGCCAGCTTTTTCTCTGTCTAGTTTTACTTGGAATTCAACATTCTCTAGACCTATCTCTATACCTAGGTTTGTTCTCCACATTTCTTGAGCAGCTTGAGCTATTTTCTTATGTGCTTCGGATGTGTTATAAAGTAAAACAAACTTTTGTGCATTGAAATCTGCGACTGTCATGCCTTCTTCAGCAAGCCCTTCAGCAAATAATGCTTTAGCTTTTTCAACATCGTATCCTATTAAGTCGCCATTAACTTCCCTAAAGTCTTTTCCATTTTCATCCAATAGTCCTGGAGGTACAACGCCTGTTGCTGCAATTTGACCACCTTGAGCTATCTTTTCAACGATAGTTTGTCTATCTAGTGAATATGCCAATGCTTGTCTTACTTTCTTGTTGTTGAAAGGTTTTTTGTCATTGTTTAGGTTGTAATAGTAAGTTCCAACTTGTGGACCTATTTCAAGCTCTGGACTATTTTGAGCTTTAAGCTGTGCTACTACAGCTTGTGGAAGAGTTACTAATATGTCATACTCTCCGCCTTCATATTTTTGCCATGCTGTATTTTCATCTTCAATTATATCGAAGTCAATTCCTGTTAATTTTATACTGTCTTTGTCGTAGTAATTTTCATTTTTAGCTAATATTATTTTTGCATTATGTTGCCAAGTTTTAAGCATGAAAGGCCCATTGCAAACATAAGTTGATGGGTCTTTTGCCCAATCTGGATTAGCTTCTACTACAGATTTATTTACTGGGTAATATGTGTAGAATGCACATAGATCTAAGAAATATGCAGTAGGAGTTTCAAGTGTTACTTCTAGAGTTTTGTCATCAAGAGCTTTTACAGCTACATCATCTACTGTTCCTTCTCCGGAGTTATATGCTTCTGCACCTTTGATGTAGTATAGTTGGAATGCATAGTCTGCTGCTAGTTCAGGATCAAGAGCTCTTTTCCATGCGAATTCGAAATCTTGAGCAGTTACAGGATCTCCATTTGACCAATAAATATCATCTCTAAGAGTGAATGTGTAAGTCAAATCGTCCTCTGATAAAGTGTATTCTTTTGCCATTCCTGGAATAACTTGTCCTGTTGAATCATGTTTCATAAGGCCTTCAAACAAATTGTTTAGTATCCATGATTCATGAGTACCTTGAGCAAGTGCTGGGTCTAATGAACCGGGTTCACTTGAGTTGTTAGTACGAAGTATTTTTTCAACTGGTTTTTCTTCGCCTGTAGTTGGAGTTTCAGGTTCTGGCGTAGCAGTGTCTTCGCCTGAACTACAAGCTGAGACAAATACTGAAACGACTAAAAGCAAACTTAGCAATATCAATAATTTTTTGCTCTTCATATAATTTCCCCCTTTTTTAAATTGCACTACGACAAGATAAGTTTAACATTATTTTAATATTTTGACAAGAGGCAATATATTAGCAACCTTTGCCAATTTCTTATCAATTTAAAAATTAAGAAAAATTAGAAAATGTATAAAAATATGGAAATAGAATGTTATTTATTTCATATATGGACTTAACTCTATAAGATATTGGAAGATATTGCAAAAAAATGCAATTACAAAGTCAATTTAGGGAAAATTCACTATAATCAGATAATAATTCACAAACTATTATATATCTGCTATAATAAACGAAAATAAAAGGTGGTGGGAAAGTTGTTAGATGTATATTCTATGGCTGTTAAATTAAAAAATGCTCAAAAAAATCTCGAAATCTCAAGTCTTGATGATAGAAACAATGCACTTTTGAGTGTTTCTAAGCATTTGTGGTTAAGGAGAGAGGAAATATTAAAAATGAATGAAGTGGATGTATCAAATGCAAAGATAAAGGGAATGAAAGAAGGATTGATAGATCGGCTTTATTTAGACGAGAATAGATTATCTAATATACTTGATAATATTCGCTCTATAGAAAAACTCAAAGACCCTTTGTGGAAGTCAGAAAAGGTATGGACTCACAAAAATGGGATGACAATTTCGAGGATGAGTGTTCCTATCGGTGTAATAGGTATAATTTATGAATCTCGCCCAAATGTTACTATAGATGCTTTCAGTTTAGCGATAAAATCTGGGAATTCAATTCTTTTAAAGGGAAGTTCATCATCTATAAATACAAATATTGCAATTGTAAATATTATAAAAGAGGGATTGAAAAATTCAAGCATATCCGAGGATGTAGTATTTTTTGTCGAGGATGAAAGAAGAGAAGTAGCTGATGAGATAATGAATTTGCAAGGGTTAATAGACCTCTTAATTCCAAGGGGAGGTAAGGACTTAATCAATTATGTGGTAGAAAATTCAAAAATTCCTACATTAAAAACTGGAGAAGGGAATTGTCACATATTTGTAGATGAATCTGCTGATTTTAAAATGGCTATTGACATAATAAAGAATGCAAAACTACAAAGAGTAGGAGTTTGTAATGCTTGTGAAAAAGTACTTATTCACAAGCATATAAAAGATAAATTCTTGCCTCTATTATATAAAGAACTTAATGACAAAGTTGAACTTAGAGGATGCGAATTGACGAAGGAGATTGTTGATGTTAAATTAGCATATGAAAATGACTGGTACGAAGAGTATTTAGATTATATACTGGCGATTAAAATTGTGGATGATTTAGATGATGCAATAGAACATATAAATAAATATGGAACTAACCATTCAGAAGCGATAATTACAAATAATTTAAGAAATTCTTTAATCTTTCAAAAAAGGGTAAATTCAGCTTGTGTCTATGTTAATGCATCAACTCGATTTTCAGATGGTACTGAATTTGGATTTGGAACTGAAATGGGTATAAGCACGCAGAAGCTACATGCTAGAGGACCAGTAGGATTAGAACAATTAGTAACCTATAAATATGTGATAGTTGGAGATGGACAAATTAGAAAGTAGGGATAAAATGAATAGGGAAATATTAAAATCCGCTCGTAAAATTGTCATAAAAATCGGGTCAAGTACTTTGACTGATGAATCTGGGAAAATTGATAAAGAATTCATCAAAGGATTATCCGATGAAATCAAAGAAATTTTAGACAGTGGCAAGAAGATAATAATAGTATCTTCAGGGGCAAGGATAGCTGGGGTTTCCACTATTGGCAGATGGTCAAGAAAAGAGGATATTCATTATAAACAGGCTCTTTGCGCAATTGGACAAGTAGAGCTCATGGATTCCTATAGAAAGATATTTTGGGAGAAAAACTTACATGTTGCTCAAATTTTACTGACTAAAGATGATTTTGAATCAAAGACTAGAACTTTGAATATCAGAAACACAATATTTACTTTAATAGATGAAGGAGTTATTCCTATTATTAATGAAAATGATACAGTCAGTGTAGATGAGATAAAAATAGGTGATAATGATATGTTGGCAGCATATTCTAGTGTGCTGTGGGGAGCTGATTTACTTATATTGATGAGTGATATTGATGGGATTTATGATAAAAGCCCTAAGGAGTATGAAAATGCCGAAATTATTCATAATATAGATGATATAAAACAGATAAAAAATATGATCTCAATAGGGAATAAAAGTTCATTTGGCAGTGGTGGAATTGAAACTAAATTAATGGCTGCAGAATATGTAAATAAATTCAATATACCACTAATAGTACTTAAAGGGAAGGAAAAAAGAGTTATTTCGAGGGCTATATCAGGCGAAGATATAGGCACATTGATATTTGATGAAACAAATTAAATATTGACATCGAACAAATGTTCTGATATATTCATCTCATAGTTATCGAAAGAGTGAATATACAGGAGGTAAGACTATGCAAAAATCGGATGAAATATATGATGAAAAGCTAGTAGCTATTATCCCATATTATGACAGTATTTTAGGAAACTCAACAAAATTATACTATACAGATGGAGAGAAACTTATATATAAGACTATCAAAACTGTGATTAGAAATTTATGCATACATTATCAATTCGACATGAAAGCATCTAACAAATACTATAGCAAGATGTTATCGAGCAAATCACAATTACCTGTTGCTATATCAACAGGTCTTATTTTTATACAACTAAAAATAAGGGAACCAATTGGTAAAGATGATGGGGCAATGGGATTTTTCAAATTAAGCTTTATAGATAAAATATATTCAGCTAATGGAGATGTGATTATTCGATTAAAAAATATGAACGAGTTTAAGCTTTTATGTACTTTAAATACTGCTGAAAAACAGTTTAAGAATGGACAATTAGTAGAGAAATTACATAAAGATGTCGAGAAAGACAAAGTAACTGAAGCATTGGTATATTATCAAAAAGAAGATTCACCAGCCATGAAGTCAGATATAGCAAGGCTTTTTATGAAAATTGATGACATATTAGAAAAAATAAAATAGATTTTAAATAAGTAGAGTAAGAACAAAGAAAACTCTACTTTTTATTTTTTTGTAAATCTATATTAAGCTTATCTCACCTAGGAATAATAAAAGAGCGCTCTTTAAAAAGGAGCATATAGTGAGAGAAATCGAGAGACTTTATGAAGAATCGATTAAAAATGATGATGATGCTAAATACGAATTAGTAGAAAAATTTTATCCATTGATTATTTCGTCAATAAAAAAATACTACAATTGCTACTATGAATATGAGGATTTAATAGAAGATGGGAAAGTAGTTGTCTTAGAATGTATCAGAGATTTTGATAAGAGTAAAAATGTGCATTTTAGTGGTTATGTTAAGACAAGATTAAAATATTTTTACTTGAATAAGCTAAATACCAATAGGGAAATTTTAACATTAAATCAAAAAAATGAGGAGGGAATTGAGTTGGCTGATTTAATACCGAGTGAATATGATTTAGAAGAAGAAGTGGTTATTGATGATTTTTCTACAAGAATGCAACTTCTTTTTAAAAATTTATCTTTAAAAGAAAAAGAGATAATACTAGAGTTTTACTATAAGGGATTATCTATCGATGAAATAAGTACAATACACAATATCAATTATAGAACTGTGCTTGAATTAAAAAGAAGAGCTCATAAAAAACTTAGAGAGATGATGGAGGGACATAATGATTGAGAAGATGTTAATAAAGAATAATTTCTCTGCTAGAAATAAAGAGAAAATAAAATATATTGTAATTCATGACACCGGAAATGAAAATAAAACTGCAAATGCCATTAATCACTATATGTATTTTGATAGACCAAAAGTCTTTGCTTCATGTCATTATATAATTGATGAAAATCATATACTTCAACTTGTGGAAGATAATAATTCAAGTTTTCATTGTGGAGATGGCAAAGGAAAGTTTGGCATAACTAATTCTAATTCTATAGGAATTGAATTGTGCATAAATCAGGGGAATGATTGGGATATAACTAAAGAAAAAGGATTGTATTTAATTAGGACTCTCCTTATGAAATATGATTTAGAGAAATCCAGAGTGGTAAGACATTTTGATGCTTCATTAAAAATATGTCCAAAAAGAATGAGTGATATGGGGTGGAGGGAATGGACTTACTTTTACGATAAAATATAAATTATTTTGCATTTACAAGTGCCATTCCCTTGTCTATCAGACTATTTTTCTTTACTGATTTGACATTTTTATAGTAACTTACTATTTCATCTTTTAGAGAAAGGTCTAGAGAGTTTTTCTTGAGATCTTTCTCTAATTCATCTACTAATGCATAAAATTTTATATCAGATTCTTTTTCGATTTTATAACCCTTATCCAGATAAAACCTAGCAAGATCAAATTTGCTGTAATTTCCAGTATTATAATCTGCTATGGCATCAGCAACTAAATTATCGAGTGTCTTGTTAAATTCATCTTCTAGTAATTTGAATTTTGGGTTATATATTACAGCAATTTCATCCATAGACAATGTATTTACATTTTTGTCTATTTTAGAATCGTTATTTTTTATGTTATCTACTTTAACTGAACTATTTGTATTAGTATTTTCACTAATGTTTGAATCGATATCATTTAGATATTTTTCTAATGGGTTTTCTAATATTATTTCATCTTCAATTTTAGATTGAGTTATTCTTGAGTTTGCAATAGACCCTAAAAATTTAATCTCTTTTCTAAAAAATAATATTGGAATTAATAAGATGATTATTAATATTAAAAATATGTATCTTTTTTTCAATTTCACACCTTCTTTCTTCTAAAAAAAGAATACTATATAGTTTGTTAAAATGCAATAAAAAAGGCAGCGAATGCTGCCTTTTTTACTTAGTTTTATTCTTCTTTGGCTTTTTAGGATCGTTTATACTTATTCCAGTAAATCCATAGAATACTGCAACTAATGGATTAATTAAGTTTAAGAATGCATATGGAAGATAAGCAAGAGGGCTTACTAAAAGCACGCTATACATATATGCTCCACATGTGTTCCATGGGACAAGTGGGGATGTAAGTGTTCCTGCATCTTCAAGTGTTCTGGATAATAATCTTGGCTCAAGACCCATTTCATCGTAAGCTTCCTTGTACATTCTTCCGGGAATAACTATAGATAAATATTGGTCAGCAGCTAATATGTTTATGGCTATAGAAGATAGAATTGTAGCTAAAACTAGTGAACCAGTTGAGTTTGCAACAGAAAGTATCTTTTGAGCTAATGCGCCCAACATTCCACTCTTTTCCATAATTCCGCCAAATGTCATGGCTAAGAGTATCAAAGATATGGTCCACATCATGGAATCTAGACCGCCTCTGTTTAGCAATTCATTGATTATTTCAGTTTCGCTTTCAATTGAAAAACCATAATGTATTGTATCGACGATTTGACCCAAACTAGCTTTTTGGAATATAGCTGCAAATAATGCACCTAGACCAGTTCCTGCCAATAGACCTGGTAAAGCTGGGGCTTTAAAAGCAACCATTAAAATAACAATTATTGGTGGTATCAACAAAACAGGTGATATATAGAAATTTGCTGATAAACCATTTAAGATTATGTCTATGCTTGAGGTATCTAAAGATTGGCCTGCATATCTAGATCCTATAATAGCATAAAGGATTAGAGCGATTATTAAACTAGGGATTGTTGTATAAAGCATATATCTAATATGTTCGAATAAAGTTGATCCAGCCATTGCTGGAGCTAAATTGGTGGTATCAGAGAGAGGTGACAATTTATCTCCGAAATATGCACCTGAAACAATTGCACCTGCAACTATTTCAACCGGGATTCCCAATCCTCTACCTACTCCGATAAGAGCAACCCCTACAGTACCTGCTGTAGTCCAAGAACTACCAGTTGCTAATGAAACTACACTACAGATTAATGTAGTAGCTACAAGAAAGATTCCTGGAGATAGTATTTTAAGACCATAATAAATCATTGCAGGGACAGTACCGCTTAGTATCCAAGAACCTACTACTGTACCTATAACCATTAAAATAAGTATTGCTTGCATAGACATCTGAATAGTTTCTATTGCGCCTTTTTCAATTTCAGCCCAAGAAAATTTCAACATCAATACAGACACTAGAGAAGCTACTACTATTGCAACTAGTAGCGGTATGTGAGGGTCTGCGCCAAGTACTATTATTCCATAGGAAAGACATATAATTAGAACGACTATTGGAATAAGAGCGTGGAAAATAGTAGGCTGTTTCTTTTCCTTCATTATCAACACCTCCGTTTATTGAGTTGTTTAATTATAAACAACTATTTATAATAGCTTACAATAAAATATGCAATATTTCAATATTTTCTAAAAATTAAAGTAATAGCCATTTAACTAAATAGCTGTTTTAATATTCAAATTTCAATATTTATGAAGAATATTAAGGTTTCTTAACAATGAGAACATTTGTTTTTGCAACCTGTGATATCTTTTGACTTACACTTCCAAGTATAGCTCGTGAAAATCTTCCCATGCCTTTACTGCCTATAACTATTAAATCAAAATCACCTTCTTCAGCTAGATTTAATATCTCCTCTGAAACATCTCCTGTTTTGCACACTGTTTCTATTTCTTTCCCTAGATCTTCAAAAAATTTCTCTGCAGTTTTAAGTAGTTCTTTAGAATATGCTAGATCTTTTTGAACAGCATTGTATCTGTATTCCATATCTAGATATTTTATGCTATCCACTACCGTTATTACAGTTATTGAACTATCAAAAGCTTTAGCTAATTCTTTAGCCTTTTGCATAGCTAATTGAGAGCACTTAGAGCCATCGATTGGAACTAATATTTTTTTCATTAAAATCCCTCCCTTTACAATAGTTATACCCTGATATTAAATATCTTCACTTTGAAATTAAACATTTCTGAATAGAATGAAATTTTACAAAGAAATTAGTGGCGCTATCAGTATTTTAAAAATTAAGAAAAATATTCTTTATTTAATTTACATAATGCTATATAATTTTGTTAGATAAATATCAAATAAAGGAGGAGGATTATGTGAGCAGATTAAGTATTATAACAAAAGATAAAGCACAGTCTACTGTCGAAGAGATGTATAAAGATCTTGAAAGACGTATTGTTGCTTCGCCACCTGGACTGTGTCCAATCGATTTGACATTATCTTTTGTCAACATGGCACATGCTCAAACTTGTGGGAAATGTGTTCCCTGTAGAGTTGGGCTGGGTCAATTGGAAACCCTTCTAAAAGATGTCCTAGATGGAAGAGCTACCTTAAAGACGATTGATTTGATAGAAAAAACAGCAAACAGTATTTATCTATCATCGGATTGTGCAATTGGTTATGAAGCTGCAAACATGGTTTTGAAAGGTTTAGATGGATTTAGAGATGATTTTGAGGAGCATATCTTAAGAGACAGATGCAATTTTGGGATTTATCAATCAGTTCCTTGTGTTTCTTTATGCCCTGCAGAGGTAGATATTCCAGGTTACATCGCACTTATTTCAGAGGGAAGATATGATGATGCTATTAAGTTAATTAAGAAGGATAATCCTATGCCTGCAACATGTGCATACGTTTGCGAGCATCCTTGTGAGACAAGATGTAGAAGAAATATGATAGATGATTCGATAAATATTAGAGGACTAAAAAGATTTGCTGTGGATAATGCAGAATATATAGAAAATCCTAGAAGGATGGACTTAACGGGTAAGAAAGTAGCAGTGATTGGCGGAGGTCCAAGTGGTCTTACATGTGCTTATTATCTTTCTATGATGGGACATCAAGTAGATTTATACGAGAGTAAAAACAAATTAGGTGGTATGCTAAGATATGGAATACCTAGCTATAGATTACCTAGAGAGATATTGGATAAAGAAATTGAAAGTCTGTTATCTTACGATGTCAATGTATTTACTAATGTTACTGTAGGAAAAGATATTTCTGTGGTGGATTTGAAAGATAAATACGACAGTGTGTACATAGCAATTGGTGCGCAAATTCACAAAAGCATGGGCATAGAAGGAGAAGATGCTAAAGGAGTATATTCGGCTGTTGATATTTTAAGAGATATTGGTGATGGTATTTATCCTGATTTCAAAGATAAAAAGGTTGCAATAATCGGCGGAGGGAATGTAGCAATTGATGTTGCTAGATCAGCTGTTAGGCTAGGTGCTAAAAATTCAAATATCATATATAGAAGAAGAAAAGATGACATGCCAGCACTTAGAGAAGAAGTTGAAGCAGCTATTTCTGAAGGATGTGAAGTATATGAACTTTCAAATCCTATAAAGATTGAAGCAAACGAAGATGGGGAAGTCAAAGCTTTAATAATACAGCCTCAGATTGTTGGAATGATGGAAAATGGAAGACCAAAGACACAAGATGCAAAGGAAAAACCAATTCAAATAGATTGCGATGTTGTTGTAATAGCTATAGGGCAAGGTATAGAATCTAAAGATTTTGAAAAAGAGGGGATACCTGTAAGAAGAGGTGTGATAGATGCACTAAGTTCTGCTGGGGTTAAAGATATACCAGGTGTCTTTGCAGGAGGAGATTGTATTTCAGGACCTGCGACAGTTATACAAGCTATCGCTGCTGGCAAAGTAGCTGCTGCTAATATAGACAATTATCTGGGATATCATCATGTAATAGAATCAAATGTGAATATTCCTCAGCCTAGATTGGCAGACAGAGTTCCTTGTGGTAGGGTAAATATGAAAGAAAGACCTGCTGATGAGAGAAAAGAAGACTTTTTATTAGCAGAATGCCCAATGAGTTTCGAAGAAGCAAGCCAAGAGTCAAAGAGATGCTTAAGATGCGATCACTTTGGTTTTGGAGTATTTAAAGGAGGGAGGACTGAAAAGTGGTAAACGTTACTATAAACAATAAAAAAGTCTCAGTCCCAGAAGGCACTACAATACTAAAAGCTGCGGAATTAAACCATATAAATATACCTAATTTGTGTTATCTTGAAGGATTAAATGAAATAGGTGCCTGCAGAGTTTGTGTTGTTGAGATAGAAGGAGTTAATAGACTTATACCTGCTTGTAACAATGTAGTTGAAGAAGGGATGAAAATTTACACTAACAGCCAAAAGGTTAGAGAAGTGAGAAAAACGAATGTAGAACTTATTTTATCTCAACATGATGCAAGATGTGCAAGCTGTGTTAGAAGTGGGAATTGCAGTTTACAAGATATAGCAAATGATTTAGGGATATTAGAAGTTCCATATGAGTTGCAGTTACCTAATGCTAAATGGACTGAAGGATTTCCTTTAGTTAGAAACTATGAAAAATGCATAAAATGCATGAGATGTATAGAAGTATGCGATAAGGTGCAGGATTTAAAGATATGGGATATTGCAAATACAGGGTCAAGGACAAGAGTTGATGTATCCAAAAACAGAAGAATAGAAGAAGCAGACTGTGCGCTTTGCGGGCAGTGTATAACTCATTGTCCAGTTGGAGCTTTGAGAGAAAGAGATGATACAGAAAAAGTGTTTGAAGCTCTTTCTGACAAAGAAAAAATAACAGTAGTTCAGATAGCCCCTGCAGTACGAGCGGCATGGGGAGAATCATTGGGACTTAATAGAGAAGAAGCTACAGTGAAAAGATTAGCTAGTGCACTAAAAATGATGGGTTTTGACTATGTATTTGACACAAACTTTGCTGCAGATTTGACGATAATGGAAGAAGGTAGTGAGTTTGTTGAAAAACTTAAAAACAGGGAAAATGAAAAATTCCCTATGTTTACCTCATGTTGTCCAGGTTGGGTCAGATTTATAAAGACTCAATACCCAGATATGATTGATCAATTATCTTCTGCAAAATCTCCACAGCAAATGTTTGGAGCTATAGCAAAGAGCTATTATGCTGAAATACATGATGTTGATCCATCTAAGATATTTGTGGTCTCAATAATGCCATGTACAGCTAAGAAATATGAAGCAGGAGTTAAAGTTTTAAATGACGCAGGTGCAGGACAAGATGTAGATGTAGTTTTGACAACAAGAGAAGTTGATAGAATGATTAGGGCTGAACATATCGATGTAAGATTTTTAGATGAGATTGAATTGGATCAGCCTCTTGGGGTTAGCACTGGTGCAGCTGTTATATTTGGAGCAACTGGTGGCGTTATGGAAGCAGCACTTAGAAGCGCTTACTATCTAGTAGAAGGCAAAAACCCAGATCCTGATGCATTTAAAGAAGTAAGGGGCAACAAAGAGGGCTGGAAAGAAGCTAAGTTTTCTATAGATGGAATAGAATTAAAAGTTGCAGTTGCAAGTGGACTTGGAAATACCAGAAGATTGATAGAAGCTATCAGAAATGGCAAAGCTTCATATGATTTTGTAGAAATAATGGCATGCCCTGGTGGATGTGCTGGAGGCGGAGGGCAACCTATTTGGGATGGTAAAGAACTGGCTGAAGAAAGAGCACAGATTCTATATGGATTAGATGAAATCAACGAATTGAGATTTTCTCATGAGAATCCAGCTGTTGTTGAATGCTATGAAAGATATCTGCAGAAACCTCTATCTCATACATCCCATAAATTATTGCATACTAATCAAAATGAATGGAACTTAAATCCTTTGGAAAAATAAATAAATAATGATTGGCATATCTTTAGATATGCCAATCATTATTTAACAACTAAGACCGATCTATCAGCATGTGTTACGACCTTATGCGATACTCCTCCAAGTACAGCTCTTTGGAAAGCACCCAATCCTCTTGTCCCTATAACTATCAAATCTACATCCTCTTCATCAGCTGTATCAATGATTTCACCAGGAACATCTCCAAATTTAAATACAGTCTTTACTCCGTAAGGGTAATCGCTTAGATCATTTTTAGCATTTTGCAACAATTCTTTAGCATTTTGTTCTAATATCTTGATTAATTCATCTTTGAATTCTATGCTAAAAAATCTTCCATTGTCAATAACAGTTAAGATAATCAATTCAGCATGATATAATTCGCCTAGCTCTTTTGCTCTTTTTAATGCTCTTTTTGAGTTTTCAGATCCATCGATAGGTACTAAGATTTTTTTCATTTTAATCACTCCTTTCTTTAAAAATTACTACTATATTTGTATTTACATAATACCCAGATTTTAGAAATTAAATAAATATTTATCAATTTTTTATAATGCTATTTTATCAATATTTATGGTATTATATAAGATAAGTAAATAATAAAGGAGTGATTAAATGACAACACCTCACAATAGTGCAAAAAAGGGCGATATTGCTGAAACTATTTTGCTTCCAGGTGATCCTCTAAGGGCGAAGTTTATTGCTGATAATTTCTTGGAAAATCCAGTTCTATTTAATACAGTAAGAAATATGTTTGGATACACTGGAACATACAAAGGAAAACCTATATCTGTTATGGGAACGGGAATGGGAATACCATCTATCGGAATATATTCCTATGAGTTAATACATTTTTATGGTGTTAAAAACCTAATAAGAATAGGTTCCTGCGGGGCAATACAAGAGGATTTGAATTTATATGATGTAATCATCGGAATGGGTGCTTGTACAAACTCAAATTATGCACATCAATATAATCTTCCAGGCACATATTCTGCAATCGCTTCATATGAATTGTTGGAAAAGGCTGTAAATGTTTCTAGAGAAAAAAACATACCAGTAAGAGTAGGCAATATTTTATCTAGCGATACCTTCTACTCAGCAGATGAAACTGAAGTAGAAAGATGGAAAAAAATGAATATATTAGGAATAGAGATGGAAGCATATGCACTTTATTGCAATGCAAATTATGCAGGAGTAAATGCCTTAACTATTTTGACAGTAAGCGATTCTATAGTTAAAAAGGAAGAGACAACTGCAGAAGAAAGAGAAAAAAGCTTTACAAAAATGATGGAAATAGCTTTAGAATTAGCATAAACAGAGGATGCACTGCATCCTCTTGATTTTATTTAAAGGAGGATTTATATATGCAAAAAATCAATGTTCTTATTGATTGCGACCCAGGCCATGATGATGTAATGGCTATTTTATTGGCTTTGGCTAATAGAGATAAATTGAATATTTTAGGAGTTAGTACAGTTGCAGGAAATCAAACATTAGATAAAGTCACTTTAAACGTAAGAAAACTATATACATATTTAGGGATAAAAACACCCATTGCAGTTGGGATGGAAAGACCCATCATAAGAGAATTAAAAACTGGGGATTTTGTACATGGGGAAAGTGGACTAGACGGGTTTGAATTTCCAGAGCCGACAGTTGAAGTTGATTCAACAAATGCAATCATATTTATGAGAGAGAAGCTTCTAAGTTGCCATGAAAAGAGCGTGCTGATAGCTACAGGGCCATTGACTAACGTAGGATTGCTTTTAAGAACTTTTCCTGAGGTTAAAGATAAGATCGAATACATATCTCTAATGGGGGGTTCCATATTTAAAGGAAATGTTACACCTTTTGCTGAATACAATATTTATGCTGATCCTGAAGCGGCACACATAGTATTTAACAGCGGGATACCAATTGTAATGAGCGGATTAGATGTAACCCATAAGGCATATATAACAAACGAAGATATTTTAGAACTTGAGAGAATAGATGGTAAAGTTACAAGAATGTGTGCTAAATTATTGAAGTTCTTCACAAAATTTCATACTAATGAGGGCTATAAGAATTTTCCTCTGCATGATGTATGCGCAGTTATGTATGTGCTCAATAAAGACATATTTGAGGGACAAAATTTATTAGTCGATATAGATACTTCGGATACAATGCATAGAGGAAGGACCGCTGCAGATTTAAGAGAATGGGTAATTCATGAAAATACCAATACATTGGCTCTGTTGGATGTAGATAGGGAAAAATTTATTCATGAGTTATTTGCTGCTTTTATAAAGCTTGATAAAGAACTCATTTAAATTTCTATTTAATTTTTATTGAGTTTTAATAAACTTTTAATAATAATGTTTCATAAAAACACTATTTATAAAATGAATAAAAGAAAAATTTATTTTATTTTTAGTACTTTCTCACAAATCATATAAATTTTTTAGTGAAAAATGAAAAAACATTAATAATTGTCCTCTTGTTTTAGTTGTTTTAAAGTGCTATATTATACATATATAGTATAAAACAATAAATATCATACAATATATAGTATATATGTATTGAGGATAGAGGAGGATTATAATGGTACGAGTTGAGAAAAGGAATGGCAAAATTGTTGACTTTGAAGGCGAAAAGATAGAAATAGCTGTAAAAAAAGCCATGGAGGAAACAGAAAAAGGAATAGATGAGGAATTAGCCAAAGAAATAAGCCAAAAAGCTTTTGAAACTTTCAAGGATTTAGATGTAGTAAATATTGAACAGATTCAAGACTTTGTTGAAGTAGAACTGATGAAATCAAGACCAGAGGTTGCTAGAAAATATATTATTTATCGTGAAGAAAGGGCGAAGTTAAGAGAACAAGGCTGGAGCATGTCTGATCTTCAAAGAGATATTTATGAAAAGAAATACAGATATGATTCTGAATCCTTCGAAGATTTTCTAGAAAGAGTAAGTGGAGGAAATGGACCTATAAAAAAAGCTATAAAAGATAAGAAATTTATGCCAGCAGGTAGAATTTTAGCTGGTAGAGGTCTAGATAAGCTAGGAAGAAAAGTAACGCTTAGCAACTGTTATGTTATGCCAAAGGTCGAAGACAATATAGAATCTATTTTTGATACTGCAAAATATATGGCTAAGACATATTCCTATGGAGGCGGAGTAGGATTAAACATATCAAAACTAAGACCAAAAGGTGCTAAAGTAAACAATGCTGCAAGTACTACTACTGGTGCTGTAAGCTTTATGGATCTATTTTCTATGGTAACGGGGCTCATTGGCATGAGAGGCAGAAGAGGTGCTCTAATGTTAAATATGGACATAGATCATCCCGATATCGAAGACTTTATAGATGTCAAAAATGACTTATCTAAAGTTACCTATGCTAATATTTCAGTTAATATAACTGATGAATTTATGAGAGCTGTAAAAGAAGACAAGGATTTTAAACTATATTTTAAAGTAGAAGCAACAGGAGAAGAAATTCAAAAGGTAGTAAAAGCAAGAGAGATATTTAGAAGAATAGCCAAAAATAACTGGAACATGGCTGAACCTGGGGTATTGTTTATAGATAGAATAAATTCATGGCATTTGTTAAGTGAAGATGATGAATTTGAATTTGCTGGGGTAAATCCTTGTGCAGAAGAAACTTTACCTGCATTTGGAAGCTGCAATCTTTCTTCAATAAATTTGAGTGAATTTGTAAAGCATCCTTTCACTAAATATGCTAGATTTGAATTCGAAAAATTTGGTGAGATGGTAAGAAATGGTGTTATCTATTTAAATGAAGTTTTGGATGAAAATATGAATTTGCATCCACTAAAAGAACAAAGAGAGATGTCAAAAGCATATCGACAAATAGGCTTAGGAATAATGGGGCTTGCTGATATGTTTATAATGATGGGAGTCCGTTATGGAAGCAGTGAATCCATTTCGCTAATCCATCAAATAGGAAGGATAATGATAAATGAAGCGCTAAGACAGTCTGCTCTTTTGGCTGCTAAATATGGTCCATATCCAAAATATCGAAAAGACGCAGTTTTGGCATCTCCATTTCTAAAATCTAATGCAGATGATGATGTTTTAGAACTCATTAAAGAGCATGGACTAAGAAATAGCCAACTATTAACTATACCTCCTACTGGTAGTATATCAACTCTTATTGGTTGCAGCAATGGAGTAGAACCTATATTCCAAGTATCCTATATAAGAAAATCAGAATCACTTCATGCTGAGGATACTTATTATAAAGTGTTTACACCTATTATCAAGGAATATATGGATAAAAACAATCTATCTTATGAAGAAGAATTGCCAGATTTTATCGTTACGACATCAAATCTAAATTATAGAGAGAGAATAGAAGTCCAAGCTGCATGGCAACAATACATTGATGCAAGCATTTCTTCAACTGTAAATGTGCCAAATGAATTCACTGTTGAAGAGGTTGAAGATTTGTATATGTATGCTTGGGAAAGAGGACTTAAAGGAGTCACTATTTATAGAGACGGATGTGCAAGGAGTGGTATTTTAATCACTGACAAAAAGAAGAAGACAAATCTTGAAAGAATAGATGAACTAAAGGAAGAAATCAACAAATTAGCTGAAGAAGAATTAAAGAGAGACCCTGACACATGCCCTATGTGTGGCGGGAAAATGAATCATTCTGGTGGATGTGAAGAATGTCAAGACTGTGGATATAGCCCTTGTGCAGTTTAATTAAATAATCTATTAAAATAAATCTCTAACTTTTTAGTTTAAAGTTAGAGATTTATTTATTATATTAAGCTTTAATAGATTTTAAAAAATCAAAGATATTATAAATTTAATATTTACATTGAACTAATTTACAATTATAATGGACTATAAAAATACAAAGGGAGGCGAAATAAATGCATATTTTAGAAATGGTAGTTGGTTGGCTCTGGGGATTACCCCTTATAATAACCATATTAGGTACAGGGATTTATTTCAGTATCAGGTCTAATTTTTTTCAGTTTTCACATTTTAAGCATATCATGAAAAACACCTTTGGGAAGATATCTTCAAAAAATAAAGGAGAAGGAGACAAGGGAATACTTTCTCCATTTGAAGCAGTTTCTACCGCTATAGGAGGAAGCATAGGTGTAGGAAATATAGGCGGGGTTGCTACAGCAATTGCTGCAGGAGGCCCTGGTGCAGTATTTTGGATTTGGGTTGCAGCATTATTTGGCATGATGATAAAAATGGTTGAAGTTACTTTGGCTGTCTACTATCGTTCAAAAGATGATGAGGGCAATCCATATGGTGGGCCGACATATTATATGGAAAAAGGTCTGGGGGAAGAGAGAAATATTAAGATATGGCCAGTGATAGCTGTTTTATTTGGATTAGGAATCTTTTCTACCTTTTTTATCACGATGCAAAACTATACTGTTTCTGAAGCAGTAGGAAATACATTTAATATACCAATTTTAGCAGTATCGATAGTTTATATTATTTTTATTTATATAATAATAAATAACGGGATCCCTGGATTAGGAAAAATTGCAAGTAGAATAGTTCCTTTTATGACTATGTTTTACCTTTTAGCTGGTATATTTATAATTTTTAAGAATATAGCATATTTGCCATCAGGTTTAGCTGAAATATTTCAATCAGCATTTACTGGCACAGCTGCTGTAGGAGGATTTGCAGGAGCAGCAGTTGCAAAGACAATACAGATGGGAATGGCTAGGAGTGTATATTCAAATGAAGCTGGTTGGGGAACATCTCCTATGATTCATTCTACTGCTAGAACAGATCATCCTGTAAAACAAGGATTGTGGGGAGCTTTTGAAGTATTTGTGGACACTATTTTAGTTTGCACAATTACAGCATTGGTAATTGTGCTGACAGGAGCTTGGAAAACTGGAGCTTCTGGTGCTACATTAACTCTTACTGCTTTTGAAATGGAAATTGGTTCAATAGGAAGATATATAATAGCTATATCAGTATTTTTGTTTGGATTAACCACGACTACTGGCTGGTATGCATATTATGAAATACTTTTAAGACATCTTATGAAGAACAAAAAGGCTTTAAGGGATAAAATCCTGAGATTTTTTAGATTGTTCTATCCAGTGCCTGGAATCATTATAGTACTAATAGCTGTTTTTGGAGAACTTCCAGGGACAACACTTTGGCTTTTTGCTGATTTGACATCAGCCATACCTACATTTTTAAATGTTATAACTATATTGATTTTAAGTCCGGTATTTTTTAGACTTTTAAAAGATTACAAGAGCAGATATTTAGGCATAGGGGAAATTGATCCAAATGCTAAGATATTCTATGAAGAGGAATAATCGTAAAATATATCTTCATTATAAAATAATTATATGTGATATAATTATTAAAAACATATCAGGAGAAGGCTATGAGTTTTAAAAAATTAATGATATTTGCTTCATTTATGTGGACTTTAATGAATTTTCATCATCCTGTAAATCCTGCTTTTTTTGAAGAACTGAATTTGCCTAGTCATGTTTTTGGGACTTCTTATGCTATGATGGTGTTTTTTTCATTTTTGTCTTCTCCATTCTGGGGTGCTATAGGAGATAAAAAAAGCAGAAAGAAAACATTAGTTATATCCACTTTTTTTTACGGACTAGCACAATTTTTATATGGATTTTCTAACAATTTATGGCAAATATTATCTCTTAGAGCTATGGCTGGATGGTTTACCGGAGGGATGGTTGTTGGGCTGATGGCTATGATAGTAGAGGTCTCACAAGCAAACAAGCTATCTAAAAACATGGCAACATATTCAGCCATATTGAGCATATTTACTTCTATTGGATTTCTGATAGGAGGATTATTAGGATATCTTCCTATCAGATTTGTTTTTTACATCCAAGGCTTAGGGATGATGTTAATTAGCATACTTATAATGATATTTTTAGAAGATGTTAAAAAGGAAACAAGAGATGCTGATTTTAATTTCGGCACTGGATTGACTGATCTAAACACCATAAAAACTATAAAATCACCTTGGATAATAACTTTTTTATCTTTAACGTTTCTCATATTTTTGGCTTTTTCATCTACAAACAATGCATTTAATTATTATTTGAGAGATGAGCTTCTGTTTATGCCCATAATAAATGGCATTTTTAAAGCACTGACTGGCATCTTGGGACTTGTTTGCAATTTGACTATTAATGTTTATTTGATTAGGCATTTTGATTTAAAGAAAGCATTGTTAAATTCTATATTAATCTCGATTATAATTACAGTAATCATATATATTGCGACCGATAGCATTTTGTTCTTAGTCTCAAGCTTATTATATTTCATATTAAACACTATCCAATTGCCTATACTCCAAAGTTTTGCTGTAGAAAACACAAAAGACAACGCAGGATTATTATCAGGAATATTCAATGCATTTAAATCTCTTGGGGAGATGTTTGGAGCACTTATTGCTGGGTTTATATATGCACTAAATAGTAAGTTTCCGTTTTTAGTTTCAATGATAGCATTATTTATTGCTTTTATTATATTAATTGTATACTCGAAATATAAAAAAAGATTAGAGGCGATATAAATGTGTGGTAGATACTCACTTGATAAGGAAATGGATGAGATTCTCATAAGATATAAGGCTATAAACAAAGCTAATGAATATAAACCTAAAAGAGAAATTTATCCAACTGATGAGGGATTAGTGGTTTTGGAGAATGAAGAAAGAGAAATTATGTATATGAAATGGGGATTTTTAACATCCTTTTCGAAAAGGCCTATAATAAATGCTAGAAGCGAGACTATTTTTGAAAAGGCAACATTTAAAGATTCTTTTTTAAATAGAAGATGCATTATACCTATTGATAGTTATTATGAATGGGAAAATGTAGATGGTAAAAAGATAAAAAGGAATATAAGAATAGAAGGAGATTCCATATTTTCTTTAGCAGGAATTTATAATATTTTTAAAATAGGTGATGAAAAGCATCTAGCTTATGTTATAATAACAACAAATGCAAATAAAAAAATATCTCATATTCATGAAAGAATGCCTGCAATCTTAAGTAAAGAAAACGAAGATATTTGGTTAAATTCAAAAGAAAACAATGTGAATGTACTAAAAGATATGCTTAAGTCTTATGATGGCGATTTTATAATTGGTTAGGAGTGATGAAATGTTAAACAACAAATTAATCTCCCGAGTTTTGGTAGTTATTTTAGCTGTTTCTATGGTTTTACCAATACTCATAAGTGCACTTAATTATTAAGTGCATATTTTTTTTGGGTATATAATATCTATCTTAGGAGGGGAGATATAATGGATAAAGATTATAAATTATCTGCTGGAGAGTTAAAAAGTAATTGCTCTTTAGAAGAATATGATTTTGAAACGACTCAAGAACTTGAACCTTTAAGGGGTATTATTGGGCAAGAAAGAGGAACTAAAGCCCTGCAATTTGGGCTTAGAATGGGGAAAAAGGGATATAATATTTATGTTTCTGGGATGAGTGGAACAGGAAGAAGCAGTTTTGCTTATTCAATTGCTGAGGAATTTGCAAAAAATAGACCAGCACCAAAAGATTGGGTTTATGTATACAATTTTTCAAATAGCAGCTCCCCGCAAGCATTGTCTTTTAAGGTTGGAATGGGCAAGGAGTTTAAAAAAGATCTCGAAGGGATGATAACTGATTTAAGAAAAGAAATACCTGAAAAATTTCAAGGGATTGAATATGAAACAAGAATGAATGACATATTTAAAGTGATCAATCAGAAGAAAGCAGATATAGTGAAGAAATTGAATGAGAAGTCTATGCAATATGGTTTTGTTTATACACCAAGCGAAACTGGTCTGGTTTCTGTTCCTGTTAGGAATGGCAGGCCAATGAGTGAAGAAGAATATGCTAATCTTTCTATTGAAGAACGTGAGAAATTAATAACTTCATATGAAGAGTTAAGAAGTGCTACAGTTGAGGAATTTGATGCTTTAAGACTATTGGATGAGGAACTAGAGAAGAGTCTTATACAATTAGATAAGACATTAGCTAGTGAAGTAGTTTCTTATCAAATAAATAAACTTTTAAATAAATATGATGGTTCAGAAAAGACTAAGGAATTTTTTGAGAAATTAGAATTGGATATAATGGAAAACATCAATAGATTTAAAAAGAAATCAACTCCTATGAACTATGGGTTTCCTTTCTACGAAAATATTGAAGAAAGTTTTTTCACGAGATATATGGTAAATTTATTTGTTGACAACTCTCAATTAAAACATGCGCCAATTATAAATGAAACCAATCCTGTTTATATAAACTTAATGGGAAATATCGAGTATAAAAGTTTAATGGGGGTTTTGACAACTGATTTCACGCAAATAAAAGCAGGCTCTCTTCATCAGGCTAATGGCGGATATATAATATTTCAGATGAGAGAGATACTAAATAATCCCATATCTTGGGAAATGTTAAAAAGAGCATTAAAGACTGAGGAGATAAATATTGAAAACTATAATAAACTCTTAGGATTAGCATTGACTGATTCTTTGAAACCAGAACCAATTCCTTTAGATGTAAAAGTTATAATAATTGGCGATATATACACTTATGATTTACTCTACACATATGATGATGATTTTAGAAAATTATTTAAAGTAATGGCAGATTTTGATGTGGAAATGGACAAAAATAAGCAAAATTTAGCAAATATGGGCTATTTCATAGCTAATCAATGTAAGACAAATAACCTTAAACACTTGGATAAAAGAGCTGTTGAAAGGATTATAGAATATAGCTCAAGAGTTGCAGAGCACAAAGATAAATTGAGTACGAACTTTAACCAAATAATTGAGATATTATATGAAGCTGACTTTTGGGCTAGTGAAGATAATGCTGATATGATAAATGAACATCATGTACTAAAAGCAATAGAAGAAAAAATATATCGATCTAACAAATATGAAGAGAAAATAAACGAGATGTTTAAAGAAGGAACATTGATACTTGATATTAAGGGAGAAAAAATAGGGGAGATAAATGGACTTGCTGTTATAGGCACTGGAGAGTATTCTTTTGGAAAGCCAAACAAAATAACAGCTACAGTTTATAGTGGCAAAGAGGGTATATTGCATATTGAAAGGGAAACAAAACAAAGTGGCCCTATTCATACTAAAGGAGTTCTTACACTAAATGGTTATATCGGAGAACGATATGCAAAGATAAAACCTCTTGGGGTCACTATTGGGCTTGGTTTTGAGCAAAGCTACTCATATATTGAAGGGGATAGTGCTTCATGTGCAGAACTATATGCTATACTTTCAGCATTGTCAGGATTTCCTATTAAACAGTCAATAGCAATAACAGGCTCAATGAATCAAAAGGGTAGAGTTCAACCTATTGGAGGAGTAAATGAGAAAATAGAGGGTTTCTTTAGGTTGTGCAAAGAAATTGGTTTTACTGGAGAACAAGGGGTTATAATTCCTAAAAGCAATGTAAAGAATTTGATATTGAGAGATGAAGTCGTTGAAAAAGTTTCAAAGGGAGAATTTAGCATTTATGCAATCGAAGATGTAGAGGACGGCTTAGAGATATTGTTTGGCAAGACAATAGAAGAATTGGATAAGGCCATTTTTGAAAATTTAAAAAAGATCAGAGACGATAAAGAAAGTTAATATAAAAGTGGAGGTAATTACCTCCACTTTTATATTTCTAATTTTAATACTTCGGCTAATTTTAGGGGGCTGCCTTTCATACGTAAGTTAAGAGCGTTGTTTATCATAACGCACATATCTCCTCTAGTCAAATTATCTTTATGAGATAAATGAGAAAGGCCTTCCATGAGTCCTATTTTCTTTGCGATATCTGGCACAGAATCATAAAGTTTAGCTTCTTCAGTGTAGTTTAATGCTCTCATCAATACAGTTTGAAATTGTTGGACAGTTACCAATTGATTAAATCCAAAATTATTTCCACCTACACCAGCTATTAGTTTCTTATTTACAGCCCAATTGATATAGCTGTGGTAAAATGAATTTTCTTGAGTAAAGTCATCAAATTTGATTACTACAGGATATGATTTGGCAGTATTTTCCTCTTTATGAAGTCGACTAATTATTACTACCATATCTTGTCTTTTTAAATATTCATCTAGTCTTAAATTACCAGTTTCATCACCTGTTATAATTCCAATTCTATACAAGTTTTCAGCAATTTTTGCACTATCAGCATAACTCACATTAAGTGGAATTCCTAAAAATAGAGAAAATATCAGTAAAAATACGATCAATTTCTTCATATTATCCCTTCCTTTAACTTAATTATACTATAATATAAACGCTCTTTATATTAAATTAATATTACAGTTAATTAAGACTTGTCATATTGTATAAAAAAGACTATTATCTTTAATAGGATTAATCAAAGAGGAGGATATTTATGAATACGAAATATATATTTGTAACTGGAGGAGTTGTATCTTCTCTTGGAAAAGGGATAACAGCAGCAAGTCTAGGACAACTCTTAAAAAGCAGAGGTTTAAAGGTTACGATACAAAAATTTGACCCTTACATAAATGTAGATCCAGGGACTATGAGCCCTTATCAGCATGGGGAGGTATTTGTAACAGAAGATGGGGCAGAGACAGACCTTGATTTAGGGCATTATGAAAGATTCATAGATGAAAATCTAACTAAAAACAGCAGTGTTACGACAGGAAAAGTTTACTGGTCAGTGTTAAATAAGGAAAGAAATGGAGAATATGGAGGTAGAACTGTTCAAGTAATACCACATATAACAAATGAGATAAAAGAAAGAATAATTAGAGCTTCCAAAGACAGAGAAGTTGATGTTGTAATAACTGAGGTTGGAGGTACTGTAGGAGATATAGAATCTTTGCCTTTCTTAGAGGCTATCAGACAGATTAAATATGATGTTGGTAAAGAAAATGTAATGTATATCCATGTAACATTGGTACCATATTTGAGTAAAGCTGGGGAATTGAAGACAAAACCAACACAACACAGCGTTAAAGAATTAAGAAGTATTGGAATCCAGCCAGATGCTCTTATTTGCAGAACTGAAAAACCACTAGGTGAAGATTTAAAAGCGAAGATAGCACTTTTTTGTGATTTAGAAAAGGAAGAAGTAATAGAAAATGGAGATGTAGAAAGCATATATGAAATCCCTCAAAAATTAGAAAATGAAGGATTAGGTAAATTAGTAGTAAGGCATCTGAATCTGGATTGCAAAGAGCTTGATTTATCAGAGTGGAATAAAGTAGTGGAAAGAGTTAAAAATTTAAGTAAACAAGTAAGAATAGCTCTAGTCGGTAAATACGTAGAGCTAAAGGATGCTTATCTTTCTGTTATAGAAGCTCTAAACCACGGGGGGATTTACAATGATGCAGAAGTCATAATAGACATGATATCCTCTGAAGAAATAACAGATGAAAATGCTGAAAAAATCCTAAAAGATTACGATGGAATAATTGTCCCTGGTGGTTTTGGAGATAGAGGCATAGAAGGTATGATTAGCTCAATAAAGTATGCAAGAGAAAACAATGTGCCTTATTTTGGAATATGTTTAGGCATGCAACTTGCAACAATTGAATTTGCGAGGAATGTATTGGGACTAGCAAATGCAAATAGTACTGAAATTGATAAAGACACTAAGTATCCGATCATAGATTTAATGCCCGATCAAAAGGAAATATACAGGATAGGCGGAACTCTAAGGCTCGGGGTATATCCATGCAGATTAAGCGAAGACACAAAAGCTAGAAATATATATAATGAAGAAATAATTTATGAAAGACATAGGCACAGATATGAATTCAATAACGAATTTAAAAAACCAATGGAAGACAAAGGTATGGTTTTTTCGGGAATGTCTCCTGATGGAAGATTGGTAGAAATGATAGAAATAAAAGATCACCCTTGGTTTATTGGATCTCAATTCCATCCTGAATTTAAATCAAGACCTACTAGAAGTCATCCACTTTTTAAAGACTTCATAAGAGCAAGTTTAGAAAATAAAGTGGAAAAAAAGTCGGATCATTAGATCCGACTATTCTGTTCTTATGGCATCTATCGCTGACAATTTCATCGCTCTTCGGGCAGGGTAATAACCTGAGATTACTCCTATCAATGCAGAAAATGCAAGACTTGCAAAGACCAACCAAATTGGAATAATTGAAATTTTACTATCCAAACCAGTACCCATAAAGTTTCCAAAACTGCCTCCAAATCTGTTTATAAAGAATGATAAAAGATAGCTTACACCAATTCCAAGTATTCCGCCTAAAAGTCCTATCAAAGCTGATTCAAACAAAAATAATTTTTTGATATCATTGATAGAAGCACCAATTACCTTCATAATGCCAATTTCTCTTGTCCTTTCGTATATGCTCATTACCATGGTGTTGGTTATTCCTATAGCAGCTACCAATAAAGAGATGGCACCTATTCCACCCAATGCTAATTGGATAGATCTTGCAGTTTGTTTCATTGCCTCAAGTTGATCGTTTAGGCTGTATGCTTCAAAACCCAAAGCTTTAATTTGATCTTGGACTTCTTTTACATTGTTCATATCATCAACTTTAACCGTTATATTTTGGTATTCATCTTTGCCTTTATTTGGTGTAGGTTTTTGATTTTCTGCTTTTTCTTTATCTTTTATCATTTTTTTAACATCTGCCATAGGCATATAAACTGCATAACTATGTTCATAGTTTTCTTGTGTTAATATACCTGCGACCTTTATCTTATAAGACTTATAGTTAACGGTATCTAAATTAGGATCAGACCAGCCATAATTTGGATTTAATGTGATCATTAACTTATCTTTCATAAGATCCACTTTTGGCTCTCTCCAAACAGTAGCTTTTGGATTATAAAAGCTCATCGCTACTTGCCCGCCAAAAACTGCAGTCATTTCATCGGAAACTTCCAACAATCTTCCTTCAGCTATCTCAAATCCAAAATCCTGCATTACCTTTGGATCTATTCCGCGAATTGGGATACTTGTTATATATTTTCCGTTTATAACTGTACCATAGGTTTCCACGATTGGATTTACTGCAACAACATGGGGTATAGCTTTAAAACTAGCTACTGCTTCATCATTCAAATAGACTTCTTTATTTCCTCCTCCGGGAATCCCTGGATCTGACCATTTAGGGTAGATATTTATGTTAGTTAAACTTCCCCATTGAGAAAGCTGATCTTCAAAAGCTTGAGTTAAGCCAAATCCTATGCTAAGCATAACGATAATTGAGGCCGCACCAATTATTACACCAAGAACTGTAAGAAAAGTCCTAAGTTTTCTTCTCCACAAATTTTTAATTCCCATATAAATGAGATCTAGACTATTCATTTAAATCCAAGTCCTCTATTTCTTTTTTAGATTTTCTTTTCTTACGGATTATAAGACCGATAACAACCAGTGCAGCTGCGCCTAATCCTACAAACATCCATATATTTGGCCCTCCATTGTCAGGTTCTATTGGAGGCAATTCTGGATATTCAGGTGATGGAGCCATTTCCATGACATTTAGTGTAAATTCCTTTCTGATCTCTTGCATTTGACCTGTGGAGTCTTCAAATGAAAAGACCAAAGCTCCTTTAACTTCACCAGATTGATATGGTATTACATATCCTTCAAAATATTCACTACTTCCAGATTGAAAGTTTCCTACAAAATATTGTCCGTTTTCAGTTTGAAAGTCTCCCTCTAATTTTACCATCATATTATATAAAGTTACTTTCCCTGTGTTAAAAAATTCTACAGAAATAGGAGTTGGCTGGCCTACATAAGCTTCTTGAACATATCCTATTTCACTTGTTTCTAGTTTAGATTCTTGTACCACTGGTACACCAATCAATTCAGTCGCAGTATATTCATTTCCATTTGTATCTTCATATTCAAAATGAGCAGTTAAAGTATAAGTTTTGGCTTGAGCATCAGGTACAGTAAACATTACTATATTTTTTTCCACTTTTCCTTTTGGTGCAATAGAATCAATATAAAAAGTATTAGAGCTATCTACAGGTGTAAATACACTTCCTCCAGAAGACTGAGTATCTGGGTTTGTAACAGTATCTGCAGTTAAAAATATCTTTATATTTTTAACTGTTTTAGTGCTGTTAGTATTAAAGAATGATAAACTCATAGTGAAGTTTTGACCTGCTTTGACTAATTTTGGCTCAAAACTGTATTTGTCTACTATCAATTTTGGTTTGCCTTTTGTAGTATCTTCTCCTGGCCTGTCGGCTACATAAGCATTTAGTCCGACATATTGCTCAATACTATATTTTTCATTTCCACTGTAAATATCTTGATATTCAACCGTTATCTTGATTGGATAATTTCTTGTAATAGCATCTTGAGTTGGAGAAAACAAAAACCTGATATTTTTGCTTTCGCCAGATTTCAAACCATCTATTTTTATGATTGAATTGCTTTTGGGGACAATTTGAGGGTCTTGGCTTTCAGCTCTTATTATTATATTTGATGCAGAAATTGGTCCTGAATTTAGCAAATTAAAACTTACTTGAAAATTTTCATTAGGAGTTATTTGTTTTGTATCAAAAACCATATCTTTAATCTCTAAATTTGAGGATTGTGTAGATGTCTGACTAATTGTAACATACACCTTTTGAGTTTCCTCTATTCCATTGTATTTAAAAGTTATTTCCAACTCATAGGTTCCACTGCTTATTGAGGACGCTGCTTTGAGATTGTAAGTGATATATCCAGTTGAATTAGCTTTTATATTGCTTATAAAACCTGCATCGGAGCCGGATTCTAAAAATATGGTATCTTTACTAAGACCAGATAGTTTAGTTGATATGTTTGATATGTCTGAATCTCCTATATTTTTATAGAAGATACTAGCTTGAAAACTTTGCCCTTTGGCAATAAACTCTGGATTTGTTGCAAGTTTGGTAACTAGTATCTTAGGTTGAATTGCTGAACTGTTTATCTTGACATATATAGTTATATCTTTGCTTCCATGTTCTATGACTATGCTGTCATTAGATGCACTAGTTACATAATCATATTGAAAATTTAACTTCAATGGGTAAATACCAGATGGTGTATTAGGTAGTACATTTAATTTCAATTCAAAAGGTTGATATGGATTTGTTATTGCAATACTTTCTGTTATATTACTTGGCAAAAAAGGTGTACCTTCGCCTAGTTGTGGTGTTAATATTATGTTTGATGCTGAATTTATATTGTCAAGTTGCAATGATATTGTATTGACTTTTCCAGCTTGAAGTTGAGGCATATCCTGATTTTTTATTGTGATATTTGGTGCGGGAATTATGATTGAAGCTAAAGATATATTGCTTATCGGTATAAACATAAAAATAAAGACAAGAACAAAGCAAATTACTCGTTTCAATTGACAACATCTCCTTTAAGTAGTAGTTCTTCTACATTTTCAATTTTGCCATCTCTCATATGAAAAATTCTATTAGCATATCTAGAAATTTCATTATCATGAGTTACTATTACTAGGGTTTGATTCAATTCTTTAGACATTGAAGTTACTAAATCCATGATTTCAAAAGTTGTTTTTGTATCGAGATTTCCAGTCGGTTCGTCAGCAAAAACAATTTTAGGGTTACCTACGAAAGCTCTTGCTATACTTACTCTTTGTTGCTGTCCACCACTCATTTCAGATGGTTTATGATGAAGTCTATTGCCTAATCCAACATTTTTTAGCATCTCGGTAGCTTTTTTATCACGAATTTTTCTAGGAACTCCCCTAAATGTCAAAACCAAACTCACATTTTCTAAAGCTGTTAGAGTTGGTATAAGATTATATGACTGAAACACAAACCCTATGTTTTTTTGTCTGAATTTAGTCAACTGCTTTTCATTCATATTTTCCAAATGCATATTATTGACAATAATTTCACCTTTTGTAGGTTTTTCAAGTCCTGCCATCATATTTAGCAAAGTACTTTTTCCAGAGCCAGATGTTCCTATAATGCATACAATTTCCTTTTTATATATTTCTAAATTGACATTATTTAAAGCTATTATCTTTTCATCACCCATTTTATAGATTTTAATTAAATTTTTTGTAGCGATTATTTTATCCAGAATTGATCACCTCCTGATCTTTATCTCAGTTTACCACAATTAGTGGCTAAAGTAGTTACAAAATGTTTACGAATTGTAAAAATAAGTAATATTTACCGTATAGAAGAAACGTTTTCTCTATGTTATAATTAAGACAAAGATTTGATATAGGAGGAGTCTAAATGGAAAAAGCTATGGTAAGGATGAGAATGAGTGCACATGATGCTCACTATGGTGGAAATTTAGTGGACGGAGCTAGAATGTTAGGTTTGTTTGGTGATGTTGCTACTGAGCTACTAATAAGACTAGATGGAGATGAAGGCCTATTTGTTGCATATGACAAGGTTGAATTTAAAGCACCGGTGTTTGCAGGGGATTATATAGAAGCTTATGGTGAAATAGTAAATATTGGGAACACATCAAGAAAAATGAAATTCGAAGCTAGAAAAGTTATTCAAGCTAGACCGGATATTAACGAATCTGCTTGCGATGTTTTAGAAGAGCCTATCATAGTATGCATAGCTGAAGGAACTTGTGTTGTCCCTAAAGACAAGAAAAGAAAATAGAGGTGATTAAAATGGATAAACTTATTATAACAGCTGCAATCTGCGGAGCTGAAGTGACAAAAGAAAACAATCCAAATGTACCATATACAGTAGAAGAAATAGCTAGAGAAGCAGAAAGTGCATACAAAGCTGGTGCAAGTATAATTCATCTACATGTCAGAGAAGATGATGGGACTCCTACTCAAAGAAAAGAAAGATTCAAGGAATGTATGGATGCAATAAGAACAAAATGCCCAGATGTTATAATACAACCCTCAACTGGTGGAGCTGTCGGTATGACTGACGAAGAAAGACTTCAACCTACAGAATTATATCCAGAAATGGCAACTCTTGACTGTGGGACTTTAAATTTTGGTGGGGATGAAATATTTGTAAACACTGAAAACACTATAAAAAATTTTGCTAATATAATGAATGAAAGAGATATTAAACCTGAGATAGAAGTTTTTGACAAAGGTATGGTAGACTATGCAATAAAATATCATAAACAAGGGTATATCAAAGCACCTATGCATTTCGATTTTGTGTTGGGTGTTCAAATGGCTGCGACAGCCAGAGATTTAGCGTTTTTAGTAGATTCAATACCAGAAGGCTCGACTTGGACAGTCGCAGGGATAGGTAAAAATCAATTTCCTATGGCTACTTTAGCAATCGTCATGGGTGGACATGTAAGAGTAGGATTTGAAGATAATACCTATATTTCAAAAGGAGTATTGGCTAAATCTAATGGGGAATTAGTAGAAAAAGTAGTAAGAATTGCTAAAGAATTAGGGAGAGAAATTGCTACCCCAAATGAAGCTAGAGAAATATTGGGATTAAAACCATTAAAAGCTTAACAATTTATAAAGATATGATATAATTGATACTAGGAATACTGGTATCAATTATCTTTTCTTAAGGCTTGTATAAAAGGGCTCATATTACTTGCACATTTTTTTCCTTTTTTATATTCAGGTCGTTTTCATTAAATTGGTCTTTATATCCAAATGAAAGGAGAATGATTATGAAGTTATTTATCGACACAGCAAACATTGATGAGATTAAAGAAGTCAATAGTTGGGGCGTACTAAGCGGGGTAACAACCAATCCAAGCTTGATTGCAAAGGAAGGAAAGGTTTTCGAAGATGTTGTTGAGGAAATAACAAAGATAGTAGATGGCCCGATTAGTGCAGAAGTAATCTCATTAGAAGCCGAAGGAATGTTAAAAGAAGCAAGAGAACTTGCAAAAATCCACAAAAATATAACTATAAAAGTTCCTATGACAAAAGAGGGACTTAAAGCAGTAAATGTTTTATCAAAAGAGGGCATAAAGACAAATGTGACCCTTGTTTTTACTCCTAATCAAGCGCTATTAGCAGCTAAAGCTGGAGCTAATTTCGTAAGCCCATTTATTGGTAGGCTTGATGATATTAGCACAGAAGGAATACCACTAATAAAAGATATAGTCCAAATATTTAATATTTACTCGATTCAGACTGAAGTAATAGCAGCAAGCATTAGACATCCTATGCATGTAATCGAGTCTGCGAAGGCTGGAGCTCATATTGCTACAATACCATATAAAGTTTTTATTCAGATGTTAAATCATCCTTTAACTGATAGTGGTATTGATAGGTTTTTGAAGGATTGGGAAGGAGTAAAAACTAAATAAGGAGGAAAAAAATGGATAGAAGTCTTGCGATTAATTTAGCTAGAGTAACTGAGGCTGCTGCACTATCAAGTGCTAAACTCATGGGAAGAGGAGACAAAAATGAGGCAGATCAGTTGGCAGTTGATGCGATGAGAAGGATGTTTGATACTATAAACATCGATGGCGTTGTGGTCATAGGAGAAGGTGAAATGGATGAAGCTCCTATGTTATACATCGGAGAGCAGATAGGGCATTCTACTGATGGCTGTATGAAAGTTGATATAGCAGTTGATCCACTTGACGGTACTCAGTCTGTAGCAAATGGATATCCTAATGCTATATCTGTTGTAGCTGTCGCACCTAGAGGGTGTTTGCTTAATGCCCCAGACATGTATATGGAAAAGATCGCAGTGGGGCCAAAGGCTAAAGGAGTTATAAACATCAAGGCTTCTGTTAGAGAGAATATATTAAATGTCGCAAGGGCACTAAACAAAGATGTATCTGAGGTAACCGTCTGCGTGCTTGAGAGGGAGAGACACAAAAAATTAGTTGAAGAGATAAGAGAAGCTGGTGCTAGAATAAAATTCATAACTGACGGGGACGTCTTAGGAGCGATGAACACTTGTTTTGAAGAAGCAAATGTTGATATATTACTCGGTAGCGGTGGAGCGCCTGAAGGAGTACTTGCAGCTTGTGCTTTGAAATGTTTAGGCGGAGAAATACAAGGGATATTACTTCCAGAAAATGAAGCACAAATCGAAAGATGCAAAAAAATGGGAGTAGATATAGATAAAGTATACACAATAGACGATTTGGTTAAAGGAAATGAAGTCGCATTTTCTGCGACAGGAGTTACTTATGGGGAGCTTCTTGCTGGAGTTAAATATTTAGACAACAACAAAGCAATCACAGAAACATTAGTTTTAAGAGCAGAAACAGGCACAGTTAGATTTATAAAATCTATACATCAATTAGATAAAAAGCCTGGATATGCAAAATAATAGTTAAGAGGTGTAACATTGGATCAGGATATTTTATACAATAAGAAACTACAGGAATTAAGAGAAATAGCTAAAGCATACAATATCCCAGGCTACTATAAGTACAAGAAAGAAGAGCTCATCAATCTAATTATGGGAAAAGACCCTTATGAAGATGTTGATGATGAACTGGATATTTATGATGAAATTGATACAGAAGTTGTTCAAAATGAAGATCAAACAAAAGAAGAAATAAAAATTGATTTAAAAGACATAGATATAGAAGATCTTTCGGAAAATGCTAGTAGCGAGATGGAGCAACTAGAAGACATCGACTTATTAGAAGGAGTATTGGAACTACATGCTGACGGATATGGTTTTTTAAGGCGTCAAAACTACATGCCTGGAGATGATGATGTTTACGTATCCCCTTCTCAAATAAGAAGATTTCATTTACAGACTGGAGACAAAATAACTGGGATAACCAGACCACCTAAACAAGGTGAAAAATTTAGCGCTCTGCTTTATGTAAAAGCTGTGAATGACATGCCGCCAGCAACAGCTATCAACAGACCTGATTTTGAAAGCTTAACGCCTATTTATCCTAATAAAAGGTTGAAACTTGAGACAAGCCCAACTGAATATGCTACCAGGATAATAGATTTAGTAGCACCTATAGGAAAAGGTCAAAGAGGAATGATAGTCTCTCCTCCAAAGGCTGGTAAAACAACACTTTTAAAAATGATAGCAAACGGTATTGCTCAAAATCATCCTGAAGTCGAAATGATCATTCTCTTGATAGATGAAAGACCTGAAGAAGTAACAGATATGAAAAGATCTGTTAAAGGGGATGTTATATATTCAACATTCGATGAACTGCCTAAAAATCATACAAGAGTCGCTGAGATGGTTTTAGAAAGGGCAAAGAGATTAGTAGAGCATGGCAAGGATGTTGTCATACTTTTAGATAGCATAACAAGACTTGCAAGAGCTTATAATTTAAGCATTCCACCAACGGGTAGAACTTTATCTGGAGGACTTGATCCAGGAGCTCTTCACAAACCTAAGAGATTCTTTGGGGCTGCGAGAAATTTAGAAGAGGGTGGAAGCCTTACGATTTTAGCTACTGCACTAGTAGATACGGGCAGCAGAATGGATGATGTTATCTTTGAAGAGTTTAAAGGAACGGGTAATATGGAAATACACTTAGACAGAAAGTTATCTGAAAAAAGAATTTTCCCTGCAATAGATATTTATAAATCAGGTACAAGAAAAGAAGAATTGTTGATGAACCAAAAAGAACAAGAAACCGTCTGGGCTATTAGAAAAGCTTTTGGAAATGCATCCACTCAAGAGGTAACTGAATTTTTGATAAATAAAATTGTATCGACAAAGACCAATGAAGAATTTATTGAAGAAATGAGAAATAAAATTTGGTTCTAGTTGAAATATATAAAATTTTGTGATACAATAATTTAGCTAATGTTTAGAGTTAATTGTACGAAACTCTTCGAAGAGAGGTGAAAAGAATGAAATCAGATATTCATCCAGAATACAAACAAGCAACAGTAACTTGCGCTTGTGGGAATACTTTTACAACAGGCTCAACAAAAGAAGAACTAAGAGTTGAAATTTGTTCAGAATGCCACCCATTCTTTACAGGCAAACAAAAGCTTGTAGAAAGAGGTGGACGTGTAGAGAAATTCAAGAAGAAATACAGCATGGATTAATTTCTCAAAGACTAGGTTAGCTGCGTGTGCATCTAACCTTATTTTTTTAGAAGGGAAGAAGATTATGTCAGAGAACATTAAAGTTATAACAAAACCTATTCATAAGACATCAATTGGTGGACAGGCTTTGATCGAAGGCATTTTAATGAGAGGACCTGAAAAAGTTTCAATTGCTGTTAGAAAACCTAATGGCGAAATAGACTTAAAAGTAGAGGAGTCGTTGCCATTAAATAAGAAAAACAAAATATTATCTCTACCTATAATAAGAGGAATGCTAGGGCTGATAGATTCATTAAAAATTGGAATGAGTGCTTTGATGTATTCAGCTGAATTTTTTGATGAAAATCCAGAAGATGATAAGAAAGAAGGTAAAGATAGTTTATTTAACCGAATATTTAAAGAAAAATCTGAAGATGTAGCAATGGGATTAACAGTATTTTTATCTATAGCTATTGCTATTGGTGTTTTTATGATACTTCCAAACTTTTTGACAAATTTATTTGCTAATAGAGTCGAAAGCTCTGTTTTTTTAAATTTAATAGAAGGGATAATAAGGATTTTTATTTTCTTCTTATATATAGTTTGGGTTTCAAAACTTGAAGATGTAAGAAGAGTATTTGAATATCACGGTGCAGAGCATAAAAGTATACATGCATACGAAAATGGTGTTCCATTGACAGTTGATAATGTAAAGAAATTTTCTATTCTTCATCCAAGATGTGGAACAAGCTTTTTATTTATGGTCATGATAGTTAGTATAATAGTATTGTCGTTTTTCGGCTGGCCAAATCCAGTCATGAGAGTTGTGACTAGAATAGTAATGTTGCCTGTAATAGCTGGCATATCATATGAAATAAATAGATTCATAGGCAAAAGCAACTCAAAACTATGTTATTACCTTTCTTATCCTGGGCTTATGATACAAAAATATGCTACCGTTAAAGAACCCGATGAATCACAAATTGAAGTTGCCATAAAAGCATTAGAAGCTGTAATACCTGAAAACAAGGAGGCAGATTTGTGGTAATTAAAGATTTGCTTGTTGAAGGTGTAGATTTATTAAAGCAAAACTCGAATATAAATCCATTGTTTGAAGCGCAAGTAATATTGTCAAAACTCTTGAATGTTGATAAATCTTTTTTGATTGCTCATGAAGATTTAGAAGTAAAAAAAACAATTGAAGATGAATATTTTAACATCATCAAGAATAGAAAAGAAGGATACCCTCTTCAATATTTATTGGGAGAGGTAGAATTTTATGGATATAAATTTAAGGTCAGAGAGGGAGTTCTCATCCCTCGTCCTGACACTGAAATATTGGTTTCGTTCATAATAGAATATATAAACCAAAAAAAATTAACAAATTATAGGCTACTAGAGATAGGGGTAGGAAGTGGAGCTATAATTCTCTCTATTGCTAAAAGCTGCCCTAACGGAAACTTAGTTGGAGTAGATATATCTGAGATTGCTTTAGAGGTTGCCAAAGAAAATCAAAAAAACTTAGGGATATCAAATGTAGAATTAATTAAAAGCGATTTATTTGAAGCTTTTCATTCAAATACTAATGATACTACCGAAAACTTTGACATAATAGTTTCTAATCCACCTTATATTGATAGGGAAGAAATGTTAAATTTACAAAGAGAAGTAAAATACGAACCTCAAATTGCACTTTTTGGGGGAGATGATGGACTTTTTTACTACAAAGCTATAGCAGATGAGGCTAGGTATCATCTGAAAAATGGAGGTATATTAGCATTCGAGATAGGACTAAAGCAAGGAGAAAAAGTCAAGGAGATATTGTTAAACTTTGGTTATAGAGATATTTCCATATTAAAGGATTTTGAACAAAGAGACAGAGTAGTAGTTGCATATAAAGATTAGAGGTGGTTTTATGCCTGTTTTATTGGAATTGTTCCTATCTTTTTTTAAAATAGGGGCTTTTAGCTTTGGAGGAGGCTATGCTATGCTTCCTTTCATTGAAGAGGTAGTCATAAATGAACAAAATTGGCTTAGTACTACTGAATACATAGATATATTGGCTATAGCTGAAATGACGCCAGGACCCATAGCTATAAATTCGGCCACATTTATAGGATATAAAGTTGGAGGTGTCCTAGGCTCTGCTGTTTCGACACTCGGAGTAGTATTGCCTTCGTTTATAGTCATTAGTTTGATGTTTTACTTAATTTCAAAATATCAAAATACTAAAATTGTCGATTGGATTTTTCAAGGTATTAGACCACTCATATCCGGACTTATTTTAGCAGCTTTTTTTAGTGTTTTTAACAATGCTGTCATGGATTTCAAGGCTGTGATCATTTCGATTTGTGTATTCTTTTTAGTTTTTGTAAAGAAAATCAATCCCATCTTGTGCATTTTGATCGCTGGACTACTAGGGATAGTTCTTTACTAGGAGTGATAATATTGAAAAAATATTTAAATTTATTTTCCATATTTTTTAAAATAGGTGCCTTTACATTTGGAGGAGGCTATGCAATGGTACCTATCATGGAAAGGGAGATTGTAGAAAATAAGAAACTTATAAATAGCGAAGAATTTATCGATATGTTAGCGTTGGCTCAAGCTTCTCCCGGCCCTATCGCAGTAAATACGAGTATATTTATAGGGTACAAATTAAATGGAATATTGGGTGCTTTAACCTGCCTTTTGGGGACTGTCCTACCATCATTTTCAATCATTTTAATTGTAGCAATATTTTTTAACCAGTTTAAGAATATATCAATCGTAAATAAAATATTTTCAGGGATTAGACCTGCTATTGCAGCGCTTATTTTATCAAGCGTCATAACTATGATAAAAAAGGGAGATAATCTAAAAAATAGAGTTATCTTAGCTTTGATTGTAGCGACTTTAGTTGGATTTTTAGATATAAGTCCAATATTGATTATAATTTTTGGTGCGATATTTTCAGTGACAGTTAATTATTTTAGAATTAAGTAAACCTTTAATATTGAAAAAAAACAAAATTTAAAATATAATAGTAATATGGATTATTGTGTGTAATATTATTATTAAGATAAGAGGGATATGAATTGTTAGAAAAACTAGATTTTATAGAAGCAAAATATAAAGAATTAAATAAAAAAGCTATGGATCCTAATCTATTAAGTGAAAACAGAGAAGAATGGCAAAGAGTCATGAAGGAGCAAGCTGATTTAGAGCCAGTTGTTAATAAATATCAAGAATATAGAAAAGTTAAGGAAGATTTAGAAACAGCAAAAGAAATGCTTTATGAAAAAATAGATGAAGAAACTAAAGAATTTCTTAAAGAGGAAATTAAGGAATTAGAAGAAAAAAAAGAATCACTAGAAGAAGAACTAAAAGTGCTACTTCTTCCTAAAGACCCTAATGACCACAAAAATGTTATAGTTGAGATCAGAGCAGGAGCAGGTGGGGATGAAGCAGCATTGTTTGCTGGTTCTTTGTACAGAATGTATGTAAGATATGCTGAAAGAAATAACTGGAAAGTAGAACTGATGAGTTCTAACGAAATAGGCATAGGTGGCTTTAAAGAAGTTATATTTATGATTAGTGGAAAGGGCGCCTATTCAAGATTAAAATATGAATCTGGTGTGCATAGAGTTCAAAGAGTTCCTGAAACTGAATCAAGCGGCAGAATTCATACATCAACTGCTACTGTTGCTGTGCTTCCAGAAGCTGAAGACATAGACATTGAAATAAATCCTTCTGATTTAAGAATTGATGTATTCAGATCATCAGGAAATGGGGGTCAATCCGTAAATACTACAGATTCAGCAGTAAGGGTTACGCATATACCAACAGGCATAGTTATATCTTGTCAGGATGAAAAGAGTCAATTAAAGAACAAAGAAAAGGCATTAAAAATATTAAAATCTAGGCTTTATGAGATGAAACTCAGAGAGCAAAATGAAGAACTGGCTCAGATGAAGAGAGGGCAAGTTGGTACAGGAGATAGGTCAGAGAGAATAAGAACTTATAATTTCCCTCAAGGAAGAGTTACTGATCATAGGATTAATTTAACCCTATACAAGTTGAACAACTTTATCGACGGAGATCTTGATGAGATGATTGATGCTCTTATTACCACAGATCAAGCAGAGAGATTAAAAAATATCAGCTAAAGGGGACATCCCCTTTTTTTTTAAGTAAAAATGGAGGAATTCTATGGAAACAAAAATTTTAAAAGTTGACCCTCTAAATCCAGAAGATGATTTAATGAATATAGCAGTTGGAATATTAAAAAACAAAGAATTAGTAGCATTTCCTACAGAAACAGTTTATGGACTCGGGGCAGCTGGACTTATTAGTGAAGCAGTAGAAAAAATTTTCATAGCTAAAAACAGACCTCAAGATAATCCTTTAATCCTACATGTATGTTCAATAGAAATGGTTGAACAGATTGCTGAAGATATATCTACAGATGCAAGGAAACTTATGAATGAATTTTGGCCAGGGCCACTCACGATAATATTTAAGAGAAAAGCTAATGTTCCTGATGTCATTACAGCTGGATTAGATACGGTGGCCATCAGGATGCCAGATAATAAGATAGCTCTAAAGCTAATTGAAAAACTTGGAATGCCAATTGCTGCACCTTCGGCGAATACATCCGGAAAACCTAGCCCAACTTGCGCTAAAGATGTATATGAAGATATGAAAGGTAGAATACCATTGATAATAGATGGTGGAGATGCTAGGGTAGGTTTAGAGTCTACTGTTGTTGATTTATCTAAAGGAAATGCGATGATACTAAGACCTGGGGAAATAACCATAGATGATTTAAAAAAATATTTTGAAAGAGTAGAACTTGATCCTGCATTGTTAGATGGAAGAGAGATAAAAAAACCTATAGCACCTGGTCAAAAATACAGGCATTATGCACCTAAAGCTGAAATGATTTTATTTACCTATTCAGATGACATGACTTCAAGAATAAATAAAAAATATGATGAATTAACTAATCAAGGAAAGAAAGTTGGAATACTTACCGTTGATGAAAATTTAGGTAAATATGATGCTAATATTATATTTAGCCTTGGCACAGAAAAAGATTTAAAAACTGTTGCTCATAATTTATTTAAATCAATTAGAGAAATAGATAATTTAGGTGTTGATGTGATATTATGTGAAGGAGTAAAAGAAGACGGAATAGGACTTGCCATAATGAATAGGTTAAAAAAATCTAGTGGAGGAAATATTGCTTAAATTTTGGAGGATATATGATGAATGTATTATTTGTATGCACTGGAAACACATGCAGAAGTCCTATGGCAGAAGCTTTATTGAAAAGCAAATCAAAGAGGCTTAATAAGAGAATCAATGTTAAATCAAGGGGATTATATGCGATAGATAATGATTTGCCAAATAAAAATGCTTTGTTGGTGATGAAAGGCATAGCAGATATATCTAAACACAGAGCTAAGAGCATAACTGCTGATGATATGTCTTGGGCAGATTATGTATTGGTAATGACTAAATCTCAAAAAAATCAGTTATTAATTCAATACCCTATGTTTAGAAATAAAATAAAGTTGTTAAGCGAGATAGCGATTGGCAAAGAAAAAGATATAATAGATCCATTTGGAGGCTCTATCACTGATTATAAAAGGACAATGGAAGAATTGGAATACTATATTGATAAATTTATTGAAAAAATTGAGGGGGAGAGAGAATGAAAATAGGGATTGGTTCAGATCATGGTGGATATGAATTAAAAGAAGAATTAAAAAAATATATGATTGAAAAAGGAATTGAAGTAGTAGATTTTGGAACTAACGATTTATCTTCGGTAGATTACCCTGATTATGCAAAACTAGTAGCAGAAGCGGTTATCAATAAAGAAGTTGAAAGAGGTGTTGTAATTTGTGGCACAGGAATTGGAATTTCAATTGCAGCAAATAAAATAAAAGGAATAAGATGTGCACTTTGTTCTGACACTTACTCTGCTAGAATGAGCATGGAGCACAACAATGCTAACATGATTGCATTAGGAGGAAGAGTGTTAGGAGTTGATTTAGCTAAAGAAATATTAAATGCTTATTTATCTGCTAATTTCGAAGGTGGTAGGCATTTGAGAAGAATAGAAAAAATTAGTGCTATAGAGCAATCTATGTTATAATACTTAAAGTGAATTTTGAAAGGAGAATGTTATGTCAAAAGTAATACTATTAGATCATCCATTAATTAAACACAAGATAACTATTATTAGAGATAAAAATACCGGCTCTAAAGAATTTAGAGAACTTGTAAAAGAGATATCTACGCTAATGGCTTATGAGGTTACAAGAGATTTCCCTCTAGAGGAAATTGAGATAGAAACACCAATTACAAAAATGATGTCACCTGTCATATCTGGGAAAAAAGTAGGCTTAGTGCCAATATTAAGAGCTGGATTAGGCATGGTCGATGGTATGCTTGATTTAATTCCTGCAGCAAAAGTTGGACATATAGGAGTCTATAGAGATCCTGAAACTTTAAAACCTGTGGAGTATTATTGCAAACTCCCTCAAGATGTCAAGGAGAGGGATTTGATACTACTTGATCCTATGCTTGCAACAGGAGGTTCTGCCTCTGCAGCAATTGAAATTTTGAAAAATAGTGGAGCTACAAACATAAAACTAGTATGTTTAATAGCAGCACCTGAAGGGATTGAAGTAGTTCAAAAAGCTGCACCAGATGTAGACATATATTTGGCAGCTATCGATGAAAAGTTAAATGAACATGCATATATAGTTCCTGGATTAGGAGATGCAGGGGATAGACTTTTCGGAACAAAATAGATAAAACTAGTTTAATAGGAGAAGAAAAATGAACATTACGATAATAGCTTTCTTTACTTCCTTTATTATTTCACTTTTATTAACTCCAGTTATGATAAAGGTTGCCCCTAAATTAGGAGCTTTAGATATTCCAAAAGATAACAGAAGAATGCACAAAAAACCCATACCATTATTAGGCGGAGTGTCTTTGTATATTTCCGTAATAATTGGTCTAATACTATTTGTGCCATTATCAACTGAAATGAAAGCAGTTATAGTAGGGGCAACAGTGATGTTTTTGGCTGGTATAAAAGATGACATAAAGGGAACAACTGCAAAAGAAAAGCTAATCTACCAGTTAATAGCAGCTTCTATAGTTATTGCATTTGGTGTAAAGATAGAGTTTCTGACAAACCCATTTTCCTCAACTGGTAGCATAATTTATTTAGGGTGGTTAAGCATTCCTTTAACATTTTTCTGGATTGTTGGCATAACTAATACTTTAAATTTAATTGATGGATTAGATGGACTTGCAGCAGGAGTATCATTTATATCAAGTCTATCTTTTATCATAGTTGCTGCACTTTATGGCCATTTTGGGATTGCTACTTTAGCTAGTTTAATTGCTGGAGCGACCTTAGGATTTTTGCCTTATAATTTTAATCCTGCAAAAATATTTATGGGAGATACAGGAGCACTTTTTTTAGGATTTATCCTTTCTATAATTTCGATTGAAGGAGTCATGAAAAGTGTGGCTACTATCTCATTTGTAGTGCCAATAATAATACTCGGTTTACCAATTTTTGACACTACCTTTGCGATTCTAAGAAGATTTATAAATGGACAATCAATAATGGAGGCAGACAAAAAACATCTTCACCATAGATTGCTAGAGCATGGATACTCACATAAAAAAACAGTGTTAATTCTATATATGATTTCAGCTATATTTAGCTTTTTTGCAATCATGGTATCTCGAATAAACTCGAAATTTGCTCTATTTGTCGCAGCTGGAGTTTTCGTTGTTGCAGTACTTTTAGCTTCTCGCATAGGACTGTTTTCATCTAACTCAAATAAAGGGGTGGATCAAAAATGAAGGTGATGAGTGTATTTGGGACAAGACCTGAAGCCATAAAAATGGCTCCTATCATAAAGGAACTTGAAAAGAGAAAAATAAATCAAGTTGTTTGTGTAACTGCTCAGCATAGACAGATGCTAGATCAAGTTTTGGATTTATTCAAAATAGAACCAGATTATGATTTAAATATATTTAAACAAGGGCAGACGCTTACAGATATCACTATAAATGCATTAAAGGGTTTAGAAGAAGTTTTAGAGAAAGAATCCCCAGATATTCTTCTGATTCAAGGGGATACAACAACAGTATTTGCTGGAGCACTTGCAGCATTTTATAAAAAGATAAAAATAGGGCATATTGAAGCAGGCTTAAGAAGCTACAATATTTATTCACCTTATCCAGAAGAAGCAAATAGAAAATTAACAGGTGTGCTAACAAACTATCATTTTGCTCCTACCGATTCGAATAAGAAAAATCTGTTGAGAGAAGGATATGAAGAAAAAAACATATTTATAACTGGAAATACAGTTATAGATGCATTAAAATACACTGTAAAAGAAGATTATGTTTTTAGTGCAGATAAGCTAAAAAATATCGATTTTGAGAAGAAAAAAGTCATATTACTAACTAGCCACAGACGAGAAAATATTGGGGAAAAAATGGAGAACATTTTTAGAGGAATAAAGAGAGCAGTTGAAGAAGTAAATGACGCAATTGTAGTTTTTCCAGTGCATTTGAATCCTAAAGTAAGAGAAATTGCAAATAGGGTATTTGATGGAAATGAAGATATATACCTTATAGAACCTTTGGAATATGAGTCATTTACAAATTTAATGGCAAAATCATTCATAGTAATCACTGATTCAGGCGGGTTACAAGAAGAGGCACCAGCTCTTGGAAAACCAGTTCTGGTTATAAGAGATGAAACAGAAAGACCTGAAGGTATAGAAGCAGGAACGGCTAGATTAGTAGGTACAAAAGAAGAAAATGTTTATATAAATTTAAAAAGACTATTGACAGATAACAGAGAATATTTAAAAATGGCAAAAGCTGTAAATCCTTATGGTGATGGAAATGCTAGCAAAAGAATAGTTGATATTTTAGTGGATAAATTATCTAAATAAACAGTTTTAGAGAAATAAGAAATACATATAAATGAAAATAACGACCTAAATATATTTGGAGGAGATTTGTTTGGAAAAGATTGTAGTTGAGAAAAGTCCGCCTTTGCAGGGAACTGTAAGAGTAAGTGGTGCTAAGAATGCTGCTTTGCCTATTTTAGCTGCTTCACTTTTAGGCACTGAGGATATAATATTAGATGAAGTTCCAAATTTAAAAGATGTGGAGATAATGTGTGAGGTCCTAAAATCATTAGGAAGTTTCGTTGAATATTTAGAGCCAAATACGATAAGAATAAATTCAAAAAATCTTAATAATTATGAGACAAAATATGAACTTATGAATAAAATGAGAGCTTCTTTTTTAGTTATGGGACCACTTTTAACAAGGCTTGGAAAGACTAAAAATTCTCTTCCAGGAGGCTGCGCAATAGGAGCTAGACCTATCGACTTGCATTTAAAAGGTTTCAAAGCTTTGGGGGCTGATATCAAACAAAATGATGATGAAGTGTCTGCTTACTCTGACAATTTAATCGGCAATACTGTATATTTAGATTTTCCTTCTGTTGGAGCTACAGAGAATATAATGATGGCTGCAACTATGGCTGAAGGAGAAACAATCATAGATAATGCTGCAATGGAACCTGAGATTGTTGACTTGTCTAATTTTCTTAACAAACTAGGCGCCGATATTAGAGGTGCAGGTACTTCGACTATTCGAATCAAAGGTGTGAAACATCTAGGTGGGGCAAGGCACTCGATCATTCCAGATAGAATTGAAGCGGGTACATTGATGATAGGTGCTGCAATAACTAAAGGTGATGTAACAGTAGAAAATGTTATTACAAGCCATTTAAAACCAATTACTGCAAAATTGAAGGAATGCGGGTGTATAGTAGAAGAAGATATTGACAGTATAAGGGTAATAGGAAATAATAATCTAAGAGCTATTGATATAAAAACTATGCCTTATCCTGGCTTTCCTACGGATATGCAGGCCCAATTTATGGCACTTATGACTATACTAGAAGGGAAAAGTACAGTTATAGAAACAGTATTCGAAAACAGATTTATGCATGTAGAAGAACTTAAGAAAATGGGTGCTAATATAACTATAGAAGAAAGATCTGCTACAATTGTAGGAATAAAAAAATTAATTGGTGCTGAAGTTAGGGCTACAGATTTAAGAGCTGGAGCAGCATTGGTATTAGCTGGATTAGTAGCAGAAGGGAAAACATATATTGACGAAATATATCATATTGACAGGGGTTATGATAAAATAGAAGATAAGTTTAGAAAACTAGGAGCTAATATCTATAGAATAGAATTATGATAAATGGAGATGATTTTAATGAGTGCACTTAGAGCCGATGTTGGAATTGATTTAGGTACCGCTTCAATTTTAGTGTATATCAAAGGGAAAGGAATAGTGCTAAGGGAACCATCTGTTGTTGCAATTGACCAGTATACCAATAAATTTTTAGCTGTAGGAGAAGAAGCTAGGAGAATGATTGGTAGGACTCCGGGAAATATTGTAGCTATAAGACCTTTAAAAGATGGAGTAATATCTGATTATGATATCACGCAGAGAATGCTAAAGTTTTTCATTCAAAAAGCTATAGGAAGAATGATCTTAAAGCCAAGGATTATAATTTGTGTGCCTAGTGGAGTAACTGAGGTTGAAAAAAGAGCTGTAATGGAAGCAAGCAGTGAAGCTGGAGCAAGCAAAACTTATTTAATAGAAGAACCTGTAGCTGCAGCTATTGGAGCAGGACTTGACATTACCCAACCAAGTGGAAATATGGTAGTTGATATTGGTGGTGGGACTACAGATGTAGCTGTTATTTCTTTAGGAGGAATAGTGGAAAGCAAATCAATCAAAGTAGCAGGAGATGAATGTGACGAGGCGATAGTAAAATATATCCGTAAGAAATACAATATGATGATTGGAGATATGACTGCTGAAAACATAAAAAAAGAAATAGGATGTGCATATCCATTTGAAAAAGAAAAGTTTGCTGAAGTAAAAGGTAGGAATTTGCTAAATGGATTGCCATTGACTATAAAAATATCGTCAAATGATATGCTTGAAGCTTTGAGCGAGCCGGTTAGGGAAATAATTGATGCAGTGCATTATGTGCTTGAGAGAACACCACCTGAATTAGCAGCAGACATAAGTAATTTTGGGATTTATTTAACTGGTGGGGGAGCACTACTTTATGGGCTTGATAAATTGATTGAACATGAAACTGGCATAAAAACCAAAATTGCAGATAATCCAATAGAATGTGTAGCTATAGGCACTGGAAAGTCATTAGAATCATTGAATTTATTGGAAAAAAATTCGCAAAAAATCGAAGAAAGTAGATATAGATAAAAAGGAGATGCTAAAGCATCTCCTTATTTAAATGGATAGACTAATTTATAATTAATTGCAGATCCATTTAATACAAATTCTACATATGAATAATTTTTTAAACCTTCGGGCGTTGATACATTTGAATCGTTTATTGTAATATACCTAACACCATCTTTTAACTCAGTTCTGCTTGTGTTTCCTACTTGCACCAAGAAAATATTTTTTCCTGTATTGCTAGCTTTGCTCAATACTTCATGCAGCAAATCTGACTCTAATTTATCAGCGAAATTTTTGTATGAAGCTGGTAGGGTTATTATTATATTTTTTTCTGGTCTTGTGTTTAAGTCATTTATTAATTTAGTCCACTGACTGCTGTCAAATGCTCTTATTCCTTCGTTATTAGATCTTAATGTGATAAAATAAGCATCACCATTTTTTGAAGTGCCATAGGATTTTGTTCCATCTATGATTGCATTGTGATTTATTCCGTTTCTAAACCCTGCACTCATATTACCCATTTGTATGCCTATGTTAGATGTTGAAAGTGAATTTTTAAGTCCTTTTAGCCTGCTAGTGTCGATTATTTTAGACATAAGTGTATTTCCAGTTATCTTCGGTTCTGTGTATACAGCAATCTTTTTGCTTTCATTAGTAGTTTCAACATTTTTTTCTAAGGGGTCAGTTACTTTAGTAGAAGCTGGATAACCATTAGTCATATACGGCGTTTGAGTATAAGATGTTAGTGCATCTATTAATATAGTTCCTGAAGGCTTTCTATCTGAATTAGTTTCTGCAACATAAATACGTTGTAAACTTATAGGATAGGATATTCCACTAGGGACACTTGCCTCTAAATATCTCCAATCATTAAAATCAATTGATTTAGAAAAGTCGATAACATATGACTTTCCAGCTTTGTCTATTATTGTACCTCTAAGCCAAGTATTTGAATTATCTCCCTTTACCCAAATTCCGATTTTGGGGGGATTTCCACTTAGAGGATAACCATTTTTTGTATGTGAAAAATTTAGATAAGCAGCTCTTGTGCCACTTCCTTTTGACATATCATATTTTAGTGCAATGCTTTTATTGCCATGTTTTGCTTCATTTACTAATGAAACACTTCCTGTTACATCATTAGGGTAGCTGGTAAAGTTAATATTTGTTTCAGTTTCAAAGGAGTTAACAACATTTTGAGTTGAACCAACTGAAACTAATATGCTCGAAACAGCATTTTGACTTCTTACAACTATAGCACCTGATCCATTTTTATTTGATGCATAGAATACACCATTTTTTACTTCTCCAATATCTCCTATCACTTCAAAACTTAAATTTGACAGACTCAAAGCTCCTGTTTTACCTTCTTCATCCTTTCCTACAAATGATCCAAGCGACCGTGAACCTCCTGGAGAAATATTGAATTTTTCTACAGATGGATTTATTTCTTTAACCTCTCCCAAAACTTCGACTTCTGCAGAAGTTTTTATTCCTTCATATTCACAAGTAATAGTTACTAAACCCTTGCTATTTGCCTTAAATACTAAATTTTCGACATAAGAGTCATCTGTTGAGGTAGACCATATTAACTTTTGTTTATCAATGTCAATTGGATTGTAATGCTGGTCAAAGCCTTGCACAGTAAAACTTACTTCACCCCCAGCAAATATTTTAGATGATTTAGGAATTATTTGTAAGTATGTTAAATCGCCAATAGGTGCATTTGAATACACGCCTAATCCATTTACTACTAATCTCTGGCTGCCTTCACTTGGGATATTCACTAGATATGGTTTTGAAACTCCTTTTGGTTTTAACGCCATAGTAGTAGAGCCACCGCCATCTAAATTTACGCCATTGTAAGCCCCTAAATCCTTTAGTACTGCTCCTAACATTGGTTGCTCAATTCCTTTAAAGGAGCTATGTCTACCATCTACTGTAACAAGATAAACTACATCATTGTCTTTATTTATTCCTATACCTGTTCTAGGATGTATACCAGCGCTTTGTATATTTGTTGAAGTAACCTGTCCGTTTTTTAGAACTATGCTGCCAGCACCTAATGCAGTTTTTATATTAAAGATGTCAGGTTTTATTTGTATATCAAGTTTTACTTCATCACCAATTTCGAGATCATTCAATAGATGGTTTTTTACTGCAAGTACATATGAATTATCTTCTCTAGGGATATTAAAAGGTTCCCCTCCAACTCTTTTCTCAGTGACGATGCCATTTACAATAAGAACCTCAACTAGCTCTTTATTATATGTACCGCCTAAAGATTTTGGACCCCAATTTTTGTCTAATAATGTTACAACAGTTTGATCTGTTGAAACTTTATTATATGTGCTTATGTTTATTGTTTTACCTGTCCTTAGATTTTTTGCAGACATGGTTTGATCCACATAATCAATGAAAGCATTATTGTTATAATCTATATAAAATGTTGGTAAAGTATAAGGACTTCTAATTGGTGATGTTATCAAAGTACTATCATTTATCAGAGTCCCTAGGGAATTTGGTACTGGATTATAGTTAAAATAATCTCCGTTTATCCCAGCGATAGCACCTGTTTTATCAACCATATTTGTTACAGTATCTCTTAAGCTCAATCCTTCTAGATTATACATTGCTTTAACTTGAGTGTACTCATCATTTAAATTTATCTTTATTACATTTATTTGCATCCAACCAGCTGTAGTAAATCTTTGTATCCTTTGATGAGTAGCTCCCAAAGAAAGAGGGGTCTCTTCAACTCTTTCATATATAGTGGCAGGCAATGTTGCAGTACTTGATGCTAATGTATAAGAAGGCATCACAATAAAAACAATAAATAATAATAAGGCTAAGCTAAATATTCTTTTTTTCATATCTTGCTCCTTTCTGTTTACACACTGCCTACATTATAGAGCATATATATTATTAAAGAGTTACAATTATATTACAAATATGTTACAAATAAAAAATCGCAGTCAAAAGACTGCGATTAAATCATTTAAAATATGGTCGGGGTGAGAGGATTTGAACCCCCGGCCCCATGGTCCCAAACCACGTGCGCTACCAAACTGCGCTACACCCCGACATCTTACCGACTTTTATATTATATAATATTAAAAAACAAAATGCAACAGTTTTTTTTAAATATATTTTATTTCATAATATGATTTGGTGCAGGTAACAGGAGTCGAACCTGCATGAAGATACCTTCACTAGAACCTGAATCTAGCGCGTCTGCCAATTCCGCCATACCTGCAACTAAATATAATTATATATAAATAGAAATAAAGATTCAATACAATTTTAGATTAGAAAAAAAATATTTCGGGTACATAATGAATGTAAAAATTTACAGGAGGGATCATGATGAAAAAAGTAGCAATATTGATTGAAAACATGTTTGATGAACAGGAATTGATATTCCCATACCATAGACTTAGAGAAGAATTTGAAGTAAATCTAGTCGGGAGTGAAAAAGATAAGGTTTACGAGAGTAAAGCCGGATTTAAGATTAAAAGCACTCACAGTTCTTCTGAGATAGATCCTGAAGAATATTTAGGACTAATTATTCCCGGAGGATTTTCTCCTGATTTTATGAGAAGAAATGAGAATACTAAAGAATTAGTAAGGAAAATCAATAAATTAAATAAGCCAATAGCAGCCATTTGCCATGGGCCTTGGATGCTCGCATCTTGTTGTGATCTTAAAGGAAGAGAGGTTACATCTTTCTTCAGCATAAAGGATGATTTAGTAAATGCAGGTGCAAATTGGGTGGATAAAGAAGTTGTTGTTGACGGGAATTTAATAACTTCAAGAAATCCTAATGACCTTCCTGCATTTATGAAAGAATTTTTAAAGTTAATTAAAAATTCTTGACATTGTTAATTTAACGCTATAAAATAATAAAAAACGATGAGGGTTGAAAGTAAGTTAGACCATGACTAAAAGAGAAGAAAGTTCACCGGCTGAAAGACTTTCTTAGTTAATACTAACTGAAATACCGCTTCCCGAGTTCTCATTCTGAACATAAGTAAGTTTGAGCGTGTGCTAACGTTAAGGTATTTTGATATTTAGGTGGATACAAGTATGTGCTTGTCCTTTTTAGGACAAGCACTATTTTTTTAGGAGGTGGATTTTATGACAGAATTTTTTGTTTCTAAGTTTGGAGGAAGCTCATTAGCCACCTCCAAGCAATATAAGAAAGTAAAAGAGATAGTAAATAAAAATGAGAATATAAAAGTGGTAGTGCCCTCTGCACCGGGGAAAAGAGATGAAAAGGATCATAAAATTACTGATTTGCTATATATGTGTCATCAATTATCTTCACATGGACTTAAATTTGATGATATTTTTAAGATGATAGCAGAAAGGTTTTTTGAAATCCGAGATAATCTTTCCATAGATGTAGATTTAGAAAAAATATTGGATGAAATAAAGACCAACATAGAAAATAATAGAAGCATAGATTATTGTGCAAGCAGGGGAGAATACCTCAATGGGATATTGCTTGCAAAATATTTAGGTTTTGAATTTATTGACGCAGCCGAAGTTATATTTTTTAATGAGATGAATGAAGTCGATGAAAAAAAGACTATTGAAGAATTGCAGAATAAAATCAAATTAGGAGACAAAAAAAGATATGTAGTTCCTGGATTTTATGGTTCATTTAAATCAGAGATTAAAACTTTTTCAAGAGGAGGTTCAGATATAACTGGTTCAGTAATAGCCAATGCTATAGACGCTAAGATTTATGAAAACTGGACAGATGTTTCAGGATTTTTAGTTGCAGATCCTAAAATTGTTGAAAACCCAAAAGAGATAGAGCATATAACATATAAGGAATTAAGAGAGTTATCTTATATGGGAGCTAAAGTATTGCATGAAGAGGCAATTTTTCCAGTAAAAAATAAAGGAATACCCATTCATATAAAGAACACAAACAGACCTTATGATAAAGGTACTTTAATCGTGCCAGATACTTGGAATTTTAGTAAAGAAAACTTGATAACTGGTATCGCAGGTAAAAAAGGATTTACTGTTATTACAGTTGAAAAAACTCTAATGAATAGCGATAAAAGTTTTTTGAGAAAATTGGTATCTGTGTTCGAAACAAACGATATTTCAATTGAGCATATGCCTTCAGGAATTGATTCAATTTCCATTATTGTTTCTGATATAGATTTAAATGGAAAACTTTCAAAAATCATTGAAGAAATACGCATTTATTTAAATCCTGACAATATAATTTCATCGTCAAACATGGCATTAGTTGCAGTAGTAGGTAGGGGGATGATTAGAACAAAGGGGATTTCAGCAAAAGTGTTTACAGCTTTATCTGATGCTGGAGTTAATATTCGAATGATATCACAAGGTTCGAGTGAATTAAACATAATCATAGGGTTAGAAAATAGTGATTTTGAAACAGCTATCAGAGCTATTTACAAGTCATTTTATAACTAAGGAGGGTTAGTTATGTTAAAAGTAGGCGTAGTAGGTGCATCTGGACTTGTTGGAAGAAATATCATAAGTATATTAGAAGAAAGAAAATTTCCTATTAAAGAATTAAAACTTTTTGCATCATCTAAATCTAAGGGGAAGGAAATATATTTTAACAATGATATCATATACATTGAAGAATTAAATGAGACATTTCTTGAAACTGATTTTGATTTGGTATTTTTTGCAGCTGGATCTAATATAAGTGAAAAGTATATACCTGAATTGATGAAAAGAGGAGTAATAAGCATAGACAATAGTTCATTTTTTAGGATGAGAGAAGATGTTGGGTTGGTAGTTCCTGAAGTAAATCCTGAGGATTTAAATATCAATAAAACTTTGATAGCAAATCCAAATTGCTCTACAATCCAAAGTGTAGTTGCCCTAAAACCGTTATATGATAAATATGGCATAAGAAGAATAATATATTCAACTTATCAAGCAGTTTCTGGTTCTGGTCAGAAAGGATTAAATGATTTAGCTACTGGCAGAAGTGATTTTTATCCATTTCAAATAAAAGGCAATGTTATTCCTCATATTGATTCATTTTTAGATAATGGCTATTCTAAGGAAGAAATGAAGATGATAAATGAAACAAAGAAGATACTTCATGACGATGATCTGAAGATAACTGCAACTACGGTAAGAGTTCCGGTTAGAGTTGGACATAGCATATCAATTAATGTTGAATTGAAAAGAGATTTTGATTTAAATGATATTAGAGAAACTTTAAGCCAATTTAATGGAATTGTGGTAGTTGATGATGTAAAAAACAATAAATATCCTATGCCAATTCATGCTGAGGGCAGAGATGAGGTTTTCATAGGTAGGATTAGAAGGGATTATAGTACAGAAAATGCCTTAAACTTATGGGTGGTAGCAGATAATGTTAGAAAAGGCGCAGCGACAAATGCTATTCAGATCGCAGAAGAACTTCTTAAGAAAGGAGATATCTAATGATTAATATAGCTCTTTTAGGGTTTGGAACTGTAGGGATTGGTGTTTACAACATGATTATGGAGAGGAAAGATTATCTTGAACTGATTTTAAAAAATCAGATAAACATTAAAAAGATCTTGGTAAAAAACCTCAATAAAGATAGGAAAGTAACGGTAAAACCTGATATTTTAACGATTGATGAAGACGATATATTTTTAGATGAAGAAATTGACATAATAATAGAACTTACTCCAAGCATAGATGATGCTTATAGGTATGCTAAAAAAGCTCTTTCACAAAACAAACATTTCATTACTTCAAATAAAGCCTTAGTCAGTGCATATTATGAAGAGTTATCTACATTATTTGAAGATAAAAATTTAAAATTTCTTTATGAAGCCAGTGTAGGTGGTGCAATACCAATCATTAGAGAATTAAAAATCCAAATAAAGTTAAACGAAATAACCAACATTCGTGCTATTTTAAATGGAACTACAAACTATATACTTTCAAATATATATGAAAAAAACATAAGTTTTTACGAAGCTCTTAAAAGAGCTCAAGAATTAGGATATGCAGAACAAAATCCTAGTGATGATATAGATGCAATAGACTCAAAAAGAAAGATTAGGATACTTTCTACACTTGGATTTGGTACAAGCATAGTTGAAGATGATATTTTATTTCATGGAATTGGGAATATATCATCTTATGATATAAATATATTTAAAGAAAGAGGACTTAAAGTCAAACTTATTGCAAATGCAAATGCTTTTAATGGAAAATACGAAGTAAGTGTATTTCCTACAGCAATAGGCGCAAAAGATATTTTTTACAATATAGATTATAGAAAAAACATAATTAGTTTTACAGGAGATAAGGTCGGTGAATTGAGTTTTATTGGCGAAGGAGCAGGAATGTATGAAACAGCAAATTCGGTATTATCTGATTTAATTGAAACAATTTTAGACAAAGACTTTTCAAATCCATTGAGAGCTAGGGGATTTGAAAACGCAATATCCAACTTCAAAGGCATTTTTTATCTAAGAATGAGTAACGAAAAAATAAATATACCTAAAGAGTATATTAAAGAAATCATATCTGAAGAAAAACCGTTTGTTATCATTACAAATGAAATCAATATTTTAGACTTAATAGAGTATATCAAAGAAATTAAAAATGAAGATTACTCTATCATAAAGGTTGAAGAATAGGGTGATGAAATGCGATATATTAGCACAAGAGATAAAACAAACATTGTTAGTTCTTCGAAAGCTATAATTCAAGGGATTGCTGAAGACGGAGGTCTTTTTGTACCTGAAGAATTTAGGAAAATAGAGAATTTAGATTCATTTATTGGATATTCATATAATAGGCTTTGTAAGTACATTTTAAATTACTTCTTTGACGATATGAAATATGGCATAGATGAAGCTGTTGATAGAGCTTATGATGCAAAATTTAAAGATCGTGTTATCGAGCTAAAAGATTTTGGAGACATTGGATTTTTAGAACTTTATCATGGAGTTTCTTTATCTTTTAAAGACATTGCACTATCTATACTTCCAGAACTTATGAAGTTAGCAATGGAGATAGAAAAAACAGAAGAAGATATTCTAATATTGACTGCAACATCAGGAGACACTGGAAAAGCTGCACTTGAGGGATTCAAAGATTTAGAAAGATTTAAAATAGCAGTATTATTCCCGGATGATGGAGTAAGCTTTATTCAAGAAAAACAAATGATCACTCAAGAAGGAAAAAACACTTATGTTTTTAGGTTTTTGGGAAATTTTGATGATGCTCAAAGAGGCGTTAAAAAGTTATTTTCAGATAAAGAATTTATAGAGGAATTAAATAAAATGAATTTAAAGATCTCATCAGCTAATTCTATCAACATAGCAAGACTAATTCCTCAGGTTGTATATTATGTATACACATATTTAGAGAGTTTGAGAAAAGGAAAATTATCAAAAGCCGATAAAATTAATTTCTGTGTGCCAACTGGAAATTTTGGAAATGTTTTAGCAGCTTATTATGCATATAAAATAGGTGTGCCAATAAATAAGTTAATTATAGCCTCAAACGAAAACAATGTGCTTACAGATTTCTTTAGAACCAAGAAATACAATACTAACAGAAATCTTGTCAAAACCATATCTCCTTCTATGGACATTTTGGTATCTAGCAACTTAGAGAGGTTGCTATTTGATCTAACCAATGATGATAAACTGATTAAGGATAAAATGAAAGAACTCTTTGAAGTAGGCTCATATAGTATAAATATTCAAAGTGATTTGTTTTTTGCTGACTATATAAAACAAGAGGAAACGAAAAACAATATAAGGATTGTATTTGATAAGTATAACTATATAATCGATCCACACACTGCTGTTGCATATGGAGTTTATCAAAAATACCTAAATGAAACTAAAGACAAAACTTATACTGTGATAGTATCAACAGCAAGCCCATATAAGTTTCCAAATGAAATAATGGATGCATTTAAAATAACCTATAAGGATGAAATAGATAGCATAAATAAGCTTTCGATATTATCAGGAAATGAAATTCCTAAGCAAATAATGGATATTTTAAATAATCATAAATCAAAGGAAATAGTTGTTAGTAAAGACAATATGAAAGAAAAATTACTAAATACTATAAAACAAGGTGGTTCAAATGTTTAATATAAAAGTTCCAGCTACTAGTGCAAATCTCGGGGCAGGTTTTGACTGCCTGGCTATTGCCATTGATTTGTACAATACCTTTAAAATTGAAAAAGCACCCAAAGGATTTAAAGGGGACAATTTAATTTATAAGTCATATTATGAGGTATTTAAGCATTTAAATGAAGAAATCATAGACATAAAAATAAGTTCAGACAGCAATATACCAATAAGCAGAGGATTGGGTTCATCTGCAAGCTGTATAGTTGCAGGAGTTTTGGCAGCTAATAAAATCTTAAATTTTCCTCTAAACAATGAGGAATTGCTCAATCTATCAAATTCGATTGAAGGGCACCCTGATAATGTATCTGCTGCACTATATGGAGGATTAACTATAAATGCAGTTAAAAATGGCAAAGTGTTAACAAATAAGATAATACCAAATGAGTCTATTAAATTTACTGCACTTATACCAGGCTTTGAATTGTCCACAAAATCATCCAGAGAGGTAATACCTAGAGAGATTTCATTGGATACAGCAGTATTTAACATTCAAAGAACTGCTTTGCTCGTATCTTCATTAATAAATGGGAATCTCGATTTACTTAAGTGGGCAGTAGAAGATAAAATTCATCAGCCTTATAGAATGGATTTAATAGAAAATTCTAATATAGTATTTAATACTGCATATGAGTTAGGTGCATTAGCTGTATTTTTAAGTGGAGCAGGGCCAACTATAATGTGTATTACTCATATTAAAAATAAAGAGTTTAAAGACAATATAAGTTCTAGATTAAAAAAAATATCTGGAGAATGGAAAGTGTTTGAACATAATATTGATTTAGAGGGAGCTAAAATAATTAATTAGTTTAATTATACATATACGGGGTATATTATTCTCACCAATATATAGAAGGTGATCGATATGTCAAGATATCATAGACATCCATTAAGTTATCCGGCTAATTTAAAACTAAAAGTGATGGATTTAGAAAAAAGTTTAAAGTTCTATACAGAAATACTAGGTCTTACAATCATCGAGGAGGGAGAAGAATATAAGCTGTCAGCAGATTTAATAAATCCTCTAGTGATAATTACAAGGCCTAACAATGCGATCATAAAACCACCCCACACTACAGGATTATATCATTATGCGATTAAGTTGCCTTCAAGACTTGATTTAGGGAAATTCATAAATCATGTAAAAGACAAAGACATAGAAATAGTAGGTGGAGCTAATCATGGCGTGAGTGAAGCATTTTATATCGAGGATTATGAGGGAAATGGTATCGAAATTTATGCTGATACTGACGAAAAAAATTGGTTTGTTAACGGCAAGCTTAAGATGGTGACAGATCCTCTAGATTATAGAGAATTAATGAGTTTAGCACAGGGAGATATATGGGATGGGATGCCAAAAGAAGCAGTTCTTGGGCATATGCATCTTTATGTTGATAATTTAGAAAAAAATGCTATATTTTATGAACTGTTAGGTTTTGAGAAGACATTAGCATTGCCTAATTCAGCATATTTTTATTCTCAAGGAGGTTATCATCATCACATTGGGTTTAACGTATGGAATGGAAGGGAAATTCCACCACCACCTGAAAATGCTATCGGTCTAGATTATTATACTATTAAAGTTTCAACAAAAGAAAAACTTATGGATTTAGAAAAGAAATTAATTGAGAATAATTATTTAACCCAAAAAAATGATGAAAAAATTCTCACTAAAGACCCAGCTGGTAACAAAATAATTTTAGAAATATAATAAAGCGTAGCTTAGCTACGCATTATTATATTTTATTCAAAAGACTCAAAAGGTTCTTCTATACTTATATGACCCATTAAAGTTTCAGCAGGCTTACCGTCAATTAAAAATTGGACTCTATCGACACTATCCAAACCTACTAATGAATTTACAACTTGGGCAATTATATAACTTTCTTCCATGCTACCACCGTACAGACCATCTTGAGCAAAATTAACATAACAAGTCTTGTTTTCATCTACTTTAACATCTATTAACTTAACAGTACTAGGAAAACCTGTGCTCATATTTTCTGTGTCTACAGGACCTTTCATAAGTTCGCGGACAACAGCTTCTTCTAGAGTAGTTCCTTCAAAATTAATTTCTCTTTTTTCTTCTATCAACCAATCATATTCTTCATTCCCTGTTTCAACATAATCATTGTTGGCAAAATAAAGAGTGACTTCTTTTGTATAATTTTCTTCTGGCTCTGGCTCAGTTGTATTTCCGTTATCTGGATTTTCAATAGGAGTTTCATCTATTGGAGTTTCAGGTTCATTCACTTCATCATTGTTGGTTGAGCATGCAGACAGAGAAAGAATCAAAAGCACTGACAAGCTCAAAATCAAAAACTTTTTCATAATAATCTCCTTTCTATATTGCTATTTTCAAATAAATCATATCATGTTTACAATAAATAATCAATTTACGTTTATATTACAATACTTGTTCCTTTATAGTATAATTAATTTAAATATGAACTATATTCAGTTATAATCAAAGAAATCAACTTAGGAGTGATAGGATATGAATTTGATATTCGCAGTAGATGGAAATTGGAGAATAGGATCAAACGGGAAGATGTTAGTTACCATAGAGGAGGATTTGCATCGATTCAGAAGAATAACTGAAGGGCATATTATAATCATGGGTAGAAAAACTGTTGAAGCATTACCTGAAAAAAAACCACTTGAGAACAGAGTCAATATAGTTGTTACAAGGAATAAAAGCTATAATCAAGAAGGATTTATAGTCCTAAATTCACTAGAAGATTTGTTTCCGCTACTTAAAGAAATAAATCCCAATAAAGAAAAGGAAGTATTTGTAACAGGTGGAGGAACTATCGCTAGGCAATTGTTGCTTTTTTCTAATAAAGCATATATAACAAAAATATTCATGGATTTTCCAGAAGCTGATACATTTATACCCAATCTAGATTTAGATCCTGACTGGAAAGTTGTCAATGAATCTGAAGTATTCGAAGAAAATGGAATATATTATAGATATGTCGATTATGAAAGGATAAGGTGGTAACATGAATATAAAAGAAACCATAACCTTTGAAGATTTTGCCAAATTAGATATAAGAGTTGGAGAAATCATAGATGTTTTTAAATTTGAGAAAGCAAAAAAACCAGCATATAAATTGGAAATTGACTTTGGGGAAGACATTGGCATAAAAAAATCAAGTGCTCAAATAACAGAACATTATACAAAGGAAGATTTAATTGGGAAACAAGTATTAGCTGTAGTAAATTTCCCAGTTAAAAATATCGCTGGTTTTCAATCTGAAGTTTTAGTGCTTGGGACTTATTCTGAAGGAGGAGTTGTTTTAGTCGTTCCTGAAAGGAAAGTAAAAAATGGAGATATTTTAGGATAGAATTGGTGATAAAGTTAAAAATCGGGTATTAATATACAGTAAATGAAAGGGGCAAATAGTATGGAAAGTTTAAACAAAGAAATTATGCTAAAAAGAGTTGTCAAAGAAACTAGTGATATATACTCATTTGTATTTGAAAAGCCTAAAGATTATATTTGGGATGCTGGACAACATACAATTTTTAAATTTAAAGAATTAAAAATTCCATTAGCTGAAGATGAAAAAGAACATAGAATATTTAGCATAGCTTCTGTAAAAGAAGAAGAAGACTTCATGTTTTCAACTAGAATTGTAGGAAACTGTACAAACTTCAAGAAAAATCTACTTAAACTCGTTCCAGGGGATATAATGCTCATAGACAAACCTATGGGTAAATTTTTACTAGAAGATTTAGATAAACCAACTTTACTTATAGCTGGAGGTATAGGAGTTACTCCAATGAGAGCATTTTTAAAAGACATTGAATTGAATAATAAAAAGGTTAAAAAGATTAGACTTCTTTACTCAGATGATAGAAATGAATTTGCTTATAAAGAAGAACTTATTGGAATTGGAGAAAAAGTTAAAGGAATAGAGGTGTTATTAATCTCTAATAGAGAAACTTTTATAAACGAGTTAGATAAATTCACTAGTGAATACTTAAATGATGCATACTATTATATTTCAGGCTCTCCAGGAATGAACAAGATGTTTACAGAAAAACTTATTGATATGGGAGTAGAAAAGCAAAATATCAAGACTGACTCTTTCCAAGGTTATTAGAATCCAGATTTACTGGATTCTTTTTGCTTTTTTATAAGTAAAAAATTAAATTTATTAAAAGTAAAATTAATTGACCAATTATTACAAATAAGTTATTATATTAACATAATATAAATGGAGTTGTTGATATGAATAATGAGAATATTGTAACCGTATTAAAAGAGAATAAAATGCGACCTTCTTTTATAAGAGTTAAGATATACACTCTTTTAGTGGAATCCAGAATCCACCCTACTGTAGATGAAATATATGAACAACTTTCAAAAGAAATTTTGACTTTATCGAAAACAACAGTTTACAACACTTTAAAATTATTTATTGAAAAAGGAATAGTAAAAGCTATAAACATTGAAGGAAATGAACTGAGATTTGAAGCACAGAGGGGTTTTCATGGACATTTTAAATGCAGAGAGTGTGGAAATATTTATGACATACCAATGAATGAAAAAGAAATAACAAGCGTATTGGAAGGTTTTAACATAGAAGATATGCAAGTATTGGTATCTGGCATATGCCCAGACTGCGAATAGAAATAATTCCTACAAAAATAGTAAGAATTTGTTTATAGAATTTCCTCCTAGGGTATATTAGTCTTACGATAATAATACATTAATATATAGGAGGATTATTTTATGGACAAGGTAAAGTTGGCAGTAATATTTTATAGTGGGTATGGCACAAACTTTAAAATGGCTCAATGGGCAAAGGATGAAGCTGAAAAAGCTGGAGCAGAGGTTAGGCTTTTGAAAGTTCAAGAATTGATTCCTGATGAAATAATCAATTCAAATGAAGGTTTAAAAGCTATGAAAGAAGCAACCAAAGACATTCCTGTTGCTACTTCTGATGATTTAGTTTGGGCAGATGCTTTTATTTTTAGTGCAGGAAGCAGATTTGGGAATGTTCCATCGCAACTTAAAAACTTTCTAGATATGCAAGGAGGGCTTTGGGCAAAAGGTCTATTAGCAAATAAGGTAGTTTCTGCAATGTCTTCAGCACAAAATCCTCATGGAGGACAAGAAGGCACAGTAAAAGCTATTCTAACAACTATGATGCATTGGGGAGCAATCATCGTAACTCCTGGATTTATAGATGAGTCATCATATGGAGCTGGCGGCAATCCTTATGGGACATCTGCTACCGTTGCAATGGATGGAAGCATAGTAGATAATGTCGAACCTGCAGTAAGATTCCAAGCTAGAAGAACTGTTGAAGTTGCTAGTTGGATTAAAAAGGGAAGAGAATAAGAATAAATCCTAAGGCATTAATGCCTTAGGATTTATTTTGTGCGCCCAGCATGGGCGTAAACTAGTCGGTGAAAGTCCGATACGGAGGTTGATAGTGCCAACCGTTAGCTTAAGACAAGGGTGTCCATCGTGAGG
>NZ_JBSQIL010000002.1:0-84253 GCF_055108775.1 Soehngenia sp.
TTAGTGTTGTCTTACCATGGTCTACGTGTCCTATTGTTCCAATATTTACGTGTGGTTTCTTTCTTTCAAACTTTTGTTTTGCCATTTTTATTCCTCCTATATTTATTTTTTGTCTTTATAGAAAACTCGTCCTAGTGTCTCTTGTTATTTGGAGCCCGCGACCGGACTTGAACCGGTGACCTCTTGCTTACCATGCAAGTGCTCTACCTGCTGAGCTACGTGGGCTTACAGTAATCTATTCTACTACATAATTAACATTTTGTCAATACTGCTTAATCGGCGATAAATAAGTTTCAATTTTTTTCCTTATCCTCTGCAGTGCATTATCTACCCTTTTTACTTTGCAATTTAATTTATCAGCCATCTCATTATATGTGCACCCATTCAAGTACATTGAAAAAATCTTTTTTTCAAAATCACTCAAAAGAGCGTTCACTTTGTTTTCTATATTCAAGATTTCCTCTTCAAGAATGCATATTTCTAGTGGATCCAAGCTATTTACTGATGATATCATATCCTCGTATTTTAAATCTGTATGTTGCCCACAAACTTCCTTATTTAATGAAACATAATCTTTTAACGGAGAGTTTTTCTGTCTGTTGGCTGAATCAAATGCTGTTATGATCTGCCTAGTGATGCAAATGTTCGCAAAATACTTAAACGAAGTGTATTTATCAGGATTATATGCTTTTATAGCCTCATATAATCCAATTAGTCCTTCTTGAACTAAATCTTCATTTTCTGCTCCCTGTATATAATATCTAGCAGCTTTACGTTTTATGATGCCTGTATATTTTTTTATCAAAATTTCAAGTGCTATTTTATCTTCTTCTTGGGCAAGTTTTACTAGTTGTTCATCTGACATTTGCAAATATTCATTTATGCTATTATTTTCGGTCTTAATTTTCATTAGGCAAGCCTCCTGAAGTTATTGTTCCTTTTTCCATTTGTCTAGAGTATCTTTTAAAAGGTCTTCGAGTTTTCCTACTTGAATATCATTTTGCATATTCATTCTCTTGCGTTTTCGTTCTACTGCTTTCTTTGCATTTTCAATTTCTGCTTTTAGCTCTAATGCAGATATTCTTATCCCTCCTTTTTGCAATATTATGTCTTGCTCAAGCTTATCCGATGTAGCTACGGTTACTTTCTTTAATCTGCCAATCTCATCTAATGCTTTTTCTATGTAGTGATCAGCTAGCTCGTTTTCTTTGGTATAAACAACCTTTACACCTTTATATTCGTCGATTGTAGTGATGTTCCCTTTGACCATATATGCATCAAAAACTACTGTTATGTCAATCTTCGAATAGTGAAGGTACTCAGAAAGGATTTCCAATAATCTAATCCTAGCTTCTTCCAAACTAATCTTAGAAAGTTCCTTTAGTTCTTCCCATGAATTTATTATATTGTATCCATCTACATAAAGATATTCTTTCTTCTTAGTTTCCATTTCTTTGTCTTTCCACTTCATATATCAATATTGCTGCAGCTGCAGAAGCATTTAACGATCCTATTTTCCCGTTAATTGGTATTTTTAATAATCCGTCACATTTTTCTTTTACCAATCTAGAGATACCTTTGCCTTCTGAGCCGATTACCAATCCAATTGGCCCTCTTAAACTGGTTTTATAATATAGGCTTTCCCCATCCATATCTGCTCCATAAATCCACAGCCCAAGCTCTTTTAACTCTTCTATTGCTGTAGAAATATTGGTGACTTTAGCTATTTTCATGTGAATAGCTGCTCCTGCCGATGTTTTTATTACTGTTTCATTAACTGTTGCCGCTCTTCGTTTGGGTATGATAATCCCATGGACCCCAGCACATTCAGCAGTCCTTATAATAGCACCTAAATTATGAGGATCTTCAATCCCATCCAATATTACAACAAATGGGTCTTGATTTATTTCTTTTGCATAATCGATTATTTCACTTATATCGCTATAGGTATAATCATTAACGACAGCTATTACCCCTTGATGAGCAAGACCATTAGAGAGATAATCAAGTTTTTCTTTTTCAACATATTGAATTATTATATTTTTTTCTTTAGCCTGATTGATTATTTTGATGATAGAGCCCTTGCTTTCAGATTTTTGTACATAAAGTTTATCAATTTGTGTGTCTGATTTTAAAAGTTCAAGGACTGGATTTCTGCCTATTATGTGATTTGAATTTTTATCATTCATATAAATATCTCCACTCTATTTATTGTCTAGTTCTTTGAAAAAATGTCTTACTTCGTTTATTTTCCCACAGGTCATATTTCCTTCTTTGCATGGGCCTTTTATGCAATTAGGTCCTGCATTTTTAAATAATGTAGGATATACCTTTTTAACTTCCCTTAACATTTCTATAGCTAAGTTTCTAATTTCCCATTGTGCTCTATTGCAAGTTCTTAAACTAAAAAAATTCATAAGACTCCTTGCATTCATAGTCATGACAATTTTAGTTTCACATGCATTCGGGAATAAATATCTTGCATCTTCTATGGATTCTTTTTCGGCTTTTGACCTAGCCTTTTTTTCGCTCATTCCATCAGATATATATTGTTTAGTTTTCTTTTCGGTTAAAATTTGAGTTATTCTATTATATGCTTTTTGATCTTCTTCCATCATCTTTAAGAAAATCTCAGATGCTTCCTCATCTTCTAATATACTAGGTGGCACTATGTATTCAAATTGATCTAATTTTACGTATCTCTGAGATTGTTGTGAGTAACTTGCTAATCTATGTCTAACAAGCTGATGAGTCAAAACCCTTGAAACTCCTTCAATTCCAAATGTAAAGCTTACATGTTCTATTGGACTTTCATGTCCAAGTTCTACTAACATGTTGAGAAAGGATTCTATTTTTTCATCATCTTGACTTTGTTCAATTTCTCCAATTCCAACCTGTGAATAGCATAGTTTTGCCGCAGAAGCTATCAACTTTTCTCCATCGGGCGTATATCTTAGCAATTCTACTTTCATATGAATGCTCCTTTATCCAAATCAAATATTTTATTAAAGATTTCTCCTAACCTTTCAAATTGTTCAGTTAAATAAAGATATCCAATTAAGCATTCCAACCCAGTTGCATACTTATAGTCTATGATTTCTGTGTTCTTAGGGGAGGAATTTATCTTTGCATTCCTCCCTCTCCTAATTATGGATAACTCTTTTTCTGTAAATATTCCCTCTAAAATCTTAACCGCGCTAGCTTGAGATGTAGCCTTAACGTATTTTCTAGCTTTTTCATTCAACTTATTTACATTTAAATCAACATCTAAGATTGCGCTTCTTACCATCAATTCATATACAGCATCTCCTATATATGCTAATTGAAGTGGGTGAAGCCTTTCTATATCTTCTATAACAAGTTTATTATTTGTCGATTTAAAAATATGGTTTATATCCTTTTCCATTTTACACCATCTTTTGTATCCTCTAGAATTATCCCTCTGTTTTTAAGCTCATCTCTTATCTCGTCTGCTTTGGAAAATTCTTTGTTTCTTCTATAATTATTTCTTTCTTCTATTAATTTTAAAATGTCCTCTTCCAAGATTTCTACTCTCTTAGATAATATCCCTAAAACTCTATTAAGTTCCATAAATACTTTATATACATATTCTAATGCTTCTTTAGGTTTACTTTCATCTAAGTTTTGATTTATATATCTTACGAGTTCAAATATTGATGCTATTGCATCTGCTGTATTTATATCGTCTTCCATGCTATTTATAAATTTATTTTTGTAAAAATCTACATTTTCTTTGATTTTTTCATATTCTTTTTTGTCTTCATTTAGGCTAGCATTTTCAATATAATATTCAAGGTTTGTTTTTGCATTATACAGTCTATCTAATGCACTTTTGGACTGATCCATAGCTTCCTTACTAAAATTGATTTGAGATCTATAGTGTGCAGACAATAGAAAGAATCTTAATACTTCTAAATCATAACTTTTCTTTATATCTTTGAGCGTAAAGAAATTCCCTAGTGATTTGGACATTTTCTTGTTGTCAACTGTTAACATGGCATTGTGAAGCCAGTATCTTGCGAATGGTTTTCCTGTCAAAGTCTCAGATTGAGCAATTTCATTTTCGTGATGTGGAAATTGCAAATCCTCTCCTCCCGAATGGATGTCTATAGTTTCGCCTAATAAGGCTCTAGCCATAACTGAACACTCTATATGCCACCCGGGTCTACCTTTTCCCCAAGGACTATCCCAAGATGGTTCTCCTTGTTTTTCTTTCTTCCATAAAACAAAATCCAATGGATTTTCTTTGTCTTCGTTGATTTCAATCCTTGCTCCGCTAATTAGCTCATCGATATTTTTTTTGCTCAATTTCCCATAGTCTTTAGCTTTATCTATCCTAAAATACACATTTCCATTTACTTCATAAGCTGCCCCTTTTGCAATTAACCCTTCAATAAACTCTATCATTTTATTGATGTATTCTGTTGCTCTTGGGTGGATGGTTGGATATTCATACAAGTTTAATTCTTTTGCATCTTCCATAAATGCATCTATATAAGTCTGAGCTATTTCAGTGGTTTCTTTTCCTTCTTCTTTTGCTCTATTTATTATCTTATCATCTATATCAGTAAAATTAATTACCATTTTAACATCTAGCCCTTTGTAAATAAAATATCTTCTCAATGTGTCGAAGACTACCAAAGGTCTTGCATTCCCTACATGTATATAATTATATACAGTTGGTCCACAGTTATACATAGTTACTTTTCCTTCTACTAAAGGAATAAACTCTTCTTTTTTTCTGGTAAGGGAATTATATAAATTCATAGTATCCTCCTTGGTTTAAGCCTTATCGAACATCTAACGTTAATCATATTATATAATACCTGAATAGATTTTCAAAACATTTCTTGCCCTATTGATTATTTTGTCTTTTCCTAGTAAAAAGAGTATGTTAACAAGCTCAGGCCCGTGTTCGCTTCCTGTTAATGCTACTCTAGTTGGCATAAACAAGTTTTTACCTTTTATGCCTGTCTTTTGCTGAATCTTTTTCATGAAAATCTTGGCTTCATCTATGTTGAAGTTGTCAATATTTTGTATTTCCTCAATTATGGCATTCATAAGAATTGGAGTATTATCGTTGTTTAAATGTTGATCGAATAAATCCTTATCTATATCGATTTGTTCTGCAAATATAAACATAGATTTTTGAGGTATTTCAGCTATTGTGTTTAAATTTTCTTTCAATGTATCAACTAGACAATCAAGCCAATATTCATTTTCTTTTGCGAATTTTTCATCTATTAAATTTTCATTTATCAAATAAGGAATAGCTAATTCTCTGATTCTTTCTGTGGAAGAAGTACGTATATAGTGAGAATTTATCCAATTTAATTTATCGATATCAAATATCCCGCCAGTTTTCGAAACCCTTTCAAATGAAAATTTTTCTATCATTTCTTCTAAACTCATTATTTCTTGATTGTCTTCTGGGCTCCAACCGACTAAAGCTAAATAATTAACTAAAGCTTCTGGCAAATATCCTTTATTTCTAAAATCTTCAACCGAAACATCGCCCTGCCTTTTAGATAATTTCTTTCTATCTTTATTTAAAACTGTTGGCAGGTGAACATATGTTGGCTTTTCCCATCCAAAAGCTTCGTATAGATATACATGTTTTGGTGTAGATGGCAGCCATTCTTCACCTCTTACTATATGGGTAATCCCCATTAAATGATCATCCACTACTACTGCTAGATGGTAGGTTGGAAATCCATCTGATTTTAGCAAGACTTGATCGTCCATATCTGAAGTGTTAATAGTTATATGTCCTCTTACCATGTCATAAAAGTTAATGTCTCTATTAAGAGGAAGTTTTAATCTAACTACATATTCTTCACCTTTTTTTATTCTCTCTTTTGCTTCTTCTAATGGAATATTCCTGCAAAAACCATCATACCTAGGTATCTGCCCACTAATTTTTTGCTCTTCTCTAACTTTTTCAAGCCTTTCTTTAGTGCAAAAACAATAATAAGCATGACCTTTTTCTATTAGTTCATCAACATATTTTTGATAAATATCAAGTCTCTTTGATTGTATATAAGGTCCAAATTCCCCTTTTTCAATGATTTTACCATTTTCTATGAAAACTCCTTCATCATAGCTTATACCTGCCCAGAGTAGTGAATTTATGAGATTTTCAATTGCACCTTCTACAAACCTTGTCTGATCAGTGTCTTCAATTCTTAAAATAAAATTCCCTTTGTTCTGCCTTGCGAATAAATAATTATATAATGCAGTTCTTAATCCACCGATATGAAGATAACCTGTAGGACTGGGTGCAAACCTTACTCTTACATTATCCATATTAATCCCCCTTGATAATTATAGTTCAAATCCTTCCTCTTTAAATGCCATTATTATTCTATCATAAACTTCTTCTGCTTTTAAATCTTCCTTTTCATTGGATTTCCTTAAAGAAAACTCTACTATGCCTTCATTTGCAAACTTGCCTACTGTGATTCTAACAGGTATTCCAATCAAATCTCTATCATTAAATTTTACTCCAGCACTTTCGTTTCTGTCATCCAATAAAACTTCTATGCCTTTTTTCGTCAATTCATCATATAATTTCTGTCCTAAGGCATATTGTTCCTCTTTTTTTGTGTTGATTATAGTTATTATCACATGGTATGGAGCAACGACAAATGGCCAAACTATACCTTTTTCATCATGATACTGTTCAACTATTGCTGCTAATGATCTCGATACCCCTACTCCATAGCTTCCCATGACAAATTCTCTTTCTTTGCCGTTCTCATCTAGAAATGTTGCATTTAAACTCTTCGAATATTTTGTACCAAGTTGAAATATATTCCCTACTTCAATACCTCTATCTATATAGAGCTTACTACCACATTTTGGACAAATATCTCCTTCTTCAACCAAAAGTAGATCCTCAACTACCTCAGCCTCAAAGTCTCTCCCATAGTTTACATTTCTTAAATGATAATTAGTTTCGTTAGCTCCTACTACTATGTTTCTCATAAAAGTAATCCTTTTATCAACTATTATTCTAGCATCTTTAATCCCAATAGGTCCTGTAAATCCTTTATCTGCTAAACTAATTTCTCTTATTGTATTTTCATCTGCCATTTCCAATTCATGTTCTGCTATTTTTAAATAGTTTATCAGTTTTGTTTCATTTAGTTCCCTATGCCCTGGAATCAATACTACAATAGGTTTGCCGGTTGCTTTATAAATAATTGCTTTTCCAAATCTATTTTTATCAATATTCAAAAATTCTGTTAGTTCGTCAATCGTCCTTATATCTGGTGTATATACTTTTTCAATTTCCATCATAGGCTCATTGTTTTCTACTTTAATTACTACATCTGCTTTTTCATCTGTTGCAGCGTAATCACAGTCTTTGCAATATGCAATTCTGCCTTCTCCCACATCACTCATTGCCATAAATTCGTGAGAAATTTTTCCTCCCATTGCTCCTGTATCGCCTTGAACAACTTTATAGTTCAATTTGAGCCTAGTAAATATCGCATCGTATGCATCCCACATCTTTTGGTAAGATAATTTCATGCTTTCTTCATCGACATCAAAACTATATGCATCTTTCATTATAAATTCGCGAGCTCTGATAACTCCAAATCTTGGTCTTTTTTCATCTCTATATTTTGTTTGAATTTGGTATATTATAAGAGGAAGTTGTTTATATGAATTTACCTCGTCTTTAATTAAATTTGTAAAATATTCTTCATGTGTTGGCCCTAAGCAGAACTCTCTGTCATTTCTATCTTTGAGTTTAAACATTTCTGGACCGAAGTTGTCCCATCTGCCAGATGCTTCCCATAGTTCTCTTGGTTGAATTGCTGACATCAATAACTCTTGAGCCCCTTTTTTATCCATCTCTTCTCTGACTATATTTTCAATCTTTCTAATCGACCTATACCCTAAAGGTAGGTATGAATAAACTCCACTAACTAATTTTCTAATCATACCAGCTCTTAAAAGGAGTTGATGACTTGGAATTTCAGCTTCAGCTGGCACTTGCCTTAAAGTTGGCATATAAAGATTTGACATTTTCATTGATTATTCCTCCTCTTTGAATAAATAAAAAAACCTTTCATCTACATAAAGAGACGAAAGGCAAACTCCGCGGTACCACTCTTGTTAATCCAAGTTTCATTGGATTCACTCATAGGCTATAACGAGCCAAACGTTAAGCTTTCGCTAAATGCTCTAGGGTGGGTTCGTCAATCATTGGGCAAGAAACCTCTCAGCTATAAGTTTCCTCTCTAAGTACCATAATTAACTACTATTTCCTCTCATCGCTACTAATTTTATAGTCTATACAAAAATATTTTTATTGTCAACATCTTTTTCAAGCAGGCAAACACAATAGCTAGTCATTCCCTCTTCTCTGCCTTCAAACCCAAGTTTCTCAGTGGTTGTTGCTTTTATACTTATGTTTTCAATGTTAGTGTTTAAGGCATTTGCCACATTTTCTCTCATCTTAGTAATATATGGAGCTAGTTTTGGATTTTGAGCAGCTATAACAGCGTCTATATTGCCTACTTTATATCCGCTATTTTTCATAAGCTCATACACTTTTTTCAATAGAATCATACTAGAAATGTCTTTATATGCCATATCAGTGTCTGGGAAGTGTTTCCCAATGTCACCTAATGCCAAAGCTCCTAAAATAGCATCCATTATACTGTGAACTAAGACATCTGCATCAGAATGGCCTAACAATCCTTTCTCATGCTGAATTTTAACTCCCCCTAGTATAAGCTCTCTATGCTCGTTAAATTGATGAACATCCATACCAAATCCAATTCTCATAGTACACCTCCAAAATCATCATTCGATTTGTTGGTCTCAATATTTTTTAGTATTGACTCAGCAATAATCAAATCTTCTGGTGTAGTTATCTTTATGTTATCATAACTTCCCATAATCATCATGACAGGATGTCCGTATTTTTCGACTAAAGAACTATCATCAGTTGCTATTATACCTTCGAAGTTAGCATATTCATACCCTTTTTTTAATAGCTCTGTTTTAAAACACTGTGGTGTCTGAGCAGCCCACAACAACGCTCTATTTGGAGTATGATGCACTTTATTGTTTTCATCCACTACTTTTATGGTATCTTTCACTGGTACTCCAATGACACAAGCACCATATTTAATTACTCCTTCAATTCCTTTTAATATAAGCTCTTCTCTTAAAAAAGGTCTTGCTCCATCGTGAGTAAGTACAATATCTGATTTCTCGCTCAATGCCAATATCCCATTATATATTGAGTCTTGTCTTTCCTTTCCACCCTTAACTATATTTGTAACTTTCTTAAACCCATATTTCTTAATTATTTCTTTTTTACAATATTCGATTTCTGTTGCTCTTGCAACAACTACAATTTCATCTATATATTTTGATCTGTCAAATTTCTCAATTGTATGAGCTAGTATTGGTTTATTGTCGATCAAAATAAACTGTTTGTTTACACCGCTGCCCATTCTGTTGCTCATTCCGGCTGAAGCGATTATGACTGATACAAAATTGCCATTATACATTATCATCACCTCTATCTAAGCTAATTTTATTTAGGCTTTGCAAAAATCATTTTGCCAGCAGAGGTCTGAAGCACCGATGTAACGACTACGTCTATGTTCTCGCCTATATATTTTTTGCCAGATTCCACTACAATCATTGTACCATCATCTAAATATGCTAATCCTTGCCCTGACTCTTTTCCGTCTCTAACAACTTGCACTAGCATCTCTTCCCCCGGCAATACAACTGGTTTTACAGCATTTGCCAAATCATTTATATTAAGCACTTCTATACGTTGAACTTCTGCGACCTTATTTAAATTATAATCGTTAGTTATTATTTTACCATTTAGCATTTGAGTAAGCTTTAACAACTTGGAATCAACTTCTGTTATATCTTCAAATTTTTTATCATGAATAATAATTTCGGTATCTAGCTCATTTTGAATTCTGTTTAATATGTCAAGCCCTCTCCTACCTCTATTTCTTTTTAAAGGATCAGAGGAATCAGCTATGTGCTGAAGTTCTTCTAAAACAAATTCAGGAATTACTAGTGGTCCTTCTATAAAACCAGCTTTTACAATATCTGCAATCCTGCCGTCAATAATGACACTTGTATCTAATATCTTTGGAGAAGTCTTAAAAGATTTTGATTTATCTTTTGAACTCCTCTTTATTAAGTCATTGTCTGTTGTAAAATTTTTAATGCTAGCATTGATATCGTCTATTTTCCTAAATGGAATTCTTATCCCTAAATATCCAAAGAATATATATAGCAATACCGATCCAATAATCCCAATATATGGTATTTTTATCATATATAGAGGTTGACTTAATAGATACGCTATAATCAAGCCTATGATTAAGCCTATTGAACTAAATATTATGCTTTGCAAAGTAAATCTCTGCAATTCATGTTCAATTCTTTTTGCTAAATATTTAGCAAATTGTATGAATTTAGGGGATAAAAAGAAAAATATAATTCCAAATATTATAACAAAAGAAATAATAGCTATGATTGAGTTGCTTCCACTAAAATTAATCAAATTTAAATTATCTAATATGCTATATAAAAGAAATCCTAATGCCATTCCAAATGAAGTGATGATAGCTCTGACTATTTTTTCTACCATCTTTTCACCTCCTCTTTTTAAAAGTATTATATCTGTATTTGCCTAAACTTTCCAGATATTTTTATGTTTGCTCATTAAAAATAGCTTCCTGAACTAATCTCTCAATCTCTAAAATTGATAAATTAGCCGCAAGCACTAGTTCAGAAAATAATATTTTTTTTGCATCATTCAACATCTTTCTCTCACCTGTTGAAAGACCCTTTTCTTTATCTAAAATACTTAAGTTTCTAACGACTTCTGCAATTTTATATATGTCTCCGGTTTTTATATGATCTAAATTTGCTCTATATCTCCTATTCCAATTATCAGGCATTTTTGATTTATTATCTCTTAATATATCAAAAATTTCTTTTACTTGTTCTTCTGTAATTATATCTCTTACTCCGACTTCTTCTATATTTTCCACAGGTACCATTACTTTCATATCTCCGATTGGCATTCTCAATATAAAGTATTTTCTTTTTTCTCCCAACACTTCTTTAATTTCTAAATCCTCTATCACTCCAGCGCCATGCATTGGGTACACAATCTTATCGCCAATTTTAAACATAGGATTTCCTCCTTTTATAGATTCTACATTTTAAGTATAACCCAACTAATGGAGAATGTAAAGTTTATATAGTATCATAACCATTATTTAGAGTCAATTATTTTTTATTTCATTGTAATTTTACACAATTTAAAGAAAATTTTTAATCTTATTTCATAATGTTTGACAAACCCCGTAGACTTTTTTTATAATGAATGTAAGAAAGGGTGATTTTATGGATACACTAGATGAAAAAAATATTATAGATGATTTGCAAACATTATCAAGTAGAGTTTCAATTAGACATAAAAGTATATTGGATATAATGACAAAGTTAGATGAATATAACGCAAGAATTAATAGAGCCGTAGCAAAATCAGTAACAAACTGCGGGTGCATAGAGATTGTAGCTAAAAAACAGGATTTTGATTCTGACACTCTTGAGGAATTAGTTCAAACGTTAGATTCCCATGTCAGAGGAAATATCTGTAATGTTTGTAAGGAAAAATTAGAAGAAGAAATCGGAGCATATATCTTTTTTTTGAGTTCTTTAGCTGAAACTCTCGGCTTTAATCTATCTGATACAATAAAAAAAGAATTAGAGAGAGACAAAATTCTCGGAATATATACAATGAAATAGTGGGGTATTCCCCCACTATTTAAAAAACTCCTTAAGTACATCTTTAAGCAATTTATTTTTAACAATCTCCAAGTTCTTAAATTTTGTATTCATTATAACATCATAGGGAATGTAAGCTTTTTTTATACCCATTCTTTCGGCTTCTTTTAATCTTGATTCTAAAGAAGGTATTTTTTTTAGTTCTCCAGTTAGTCCCACATCCGCTAAAAAGACAGTGTCCGTATCTATGGCTATATCATAATATGAAGAAGCAATACTCATTATAATAGCCAAATTTGAAGCCTGATCTTTTAATCTGATTCCTCCTGTAGTTTTAATTACAACATTTTTGTCATATAAATTTATTCCCCCACGTTGTTCTAGAACTGATATCAAGGTATTTAAATGATCTCTCTTCAATGAATCGCTAATTCTTGAAGGATATGGTGTGAACGAATGAGATACTAGTGATTCTATTTCTAAGATTATAGGTCTGGTACCTTCTTTCACTACTGTTAATGAGCTTCCTGATACGTTGTTATCTTTGTTTCTTCTAGTCATAAAAAACTCACTGGGATTGTCTATAGAAAGCATCCCTCTTTCAGTCATGCTGAAAAAGCCAATTTCCCCAGTAGATCCATACCTGTTTTTTGTAGTAATCAAAGTTCTTAGCTCTTCTCCTGATTCCCCTTCTATGACAAGAACACAATCCACTAGGTGTTCAAGTGCTCTAACTCCAGCTAACTCATCCTCTTTAGTCATCTGTCCTACTATGAAAACTACTTTTGGTTTCTTGCTCTCTTTTGCTAATTTGACAAGTTCATTTGCACATCCCATTGTCTGAGTAGGAGAGCCTGCACGAGAAGGTAACGCTTCTTCTACTGTAAATGTTTGAATGCTATCAATTATAATAAATTCGGCATCTAAATTATTAGCTACTTCAACCACTCTATCTAAGCTATTATCCGAAATCACAAATAAATTTTCATCTATATCAGTTAATATTCTTAAAGCTCTAGATTTTATTTGTGAGCTGGACTCTTCTCCAGATGCATATAAAACCTTGATTCCTTTTTTTGCCAGTATATTGGCAACCTGCAATAACAGAGTAGATTTTCCAGCACCGGGCTTTGCGGTAAGGATAGTCACAGAATCTCTGACTATCCCTCCCCCCATTACTCTGTCGAATTCATTTATTTGCGTTTTTATCCTTTCACTATTTTTAGAGTCTACTTCAGATAATTTAAACGGAGTGATTGTTGATTTTGTCTTTGTTTTTTCAAATAACTCTACCGAAACAATCTCCATAGTCCCAAACTCATTGCACTGTGGACATTTACCTAAAAACCCTACCATCTCATATCCACAGCTTTTACATCTATATATGTTTGATTTCTTAGGCACTTAGCTTTCCTCCAAATTATTGTTTTAATGCAGTCTTTTTGAAAACTAAATTTTCTCCGTCATAATCAATTTCAACTTCATCATCTATGTGAATATTCCCCTTTAATATCTCCTCAGCTAATTTATCTTCAATCATTTTTCTGATTGTTCTTTCTAGTGGTCTAGCTCCAAATACAGAATCAAATCCTTGTTTTGCAATATATTTCTTTGTATCCTCAGAAATCTTTACCTTTACTCCCAATCTACCTAATCTTTCTTCTAGTCCTTGTACCATCAAGTCAACTATTGCATATATTTGATTTTCTTCAAGTCCATGGAAAACTATTATCTCATCAATTCTATTTAAAAATTCAGGTCTAAAAGTCCTTTTTAGTTCTTCTGTTATAATCTCTTTCATTTTTTCATATTCTTTTTTGTCATTTTCTTCATTTGTTGAGAATCCAAGAATATTTTGCTTTTTAATTGAAGTAGCTCCTACATTTGATGTCATGATTATAACTGTATTTTTAAAGTCTACTGTCCTTCCTTTAGAGTCAGTTAATCTACCATCATCCAAAATTTGAAGTAGCATGTTGAAGACTTCTGGGTGTGCTTTTTCAATCTCGTCAAACAAAACGACAGAATAAGGTTTTCTTCTGACTGCTTCAGTTAATTGGCCTCCCTCTTCATAACCAACATATCCTGGAGGAGATCCTACAAGCCTTGATACTGAATGTTTTTCCATATACTCGCTCATATCTATTCTTATCATTGCATCTTCATCGCCAAATAATGCTTGCGCTAGAGCCTTTGCTAAATAAGTTTTACCCACACCAGTTGGTCCAACAAATATAAAACTTCCTATTGGCTTGTTTGGATCTTTTAATCCTACTCTTGCTCTTCTTACAGCTTTAGAAACAGCTTCTACTGCTTGATCCTGACCAACAACTTTCTTGTGAAGTTCTTTTTCTAAGTTTAATAGTCTTTCGCTTTCTTCAGTGCTCATGTTTGTTACAGGCACTCCGGTCCATTGAGATACAATCTCAGCTATTTCATTGTAACCAACTACTAGATTTGTATCATGTCTTTTCTTTTCCCATTGTATTTTTTTGTTTTCCATTTCTTCTTTTATTGTTTTTTCTTCATCCCTTATGCGAGCTGCTTTTTCAAAGTTCTGAGTATTGATAGCTTCTTCTTTTTCATGCTGAAGTTCTTCTAATCTTTCTTCTAATGTTTTCAACTCTAAAGGAGCAACGTAATTATTTACTCTCAATTTTGACGCAGCCTCATCAATCAAGTCAATTGCCTTATCTGGCAAAAACCTATCGGTTATATATCTATATGACAATTCAGCAGCCGCTTGTATAGCTTCATCAGTTATTTTTACACCATGATGAGCTTCATATCTATCTCTTAATCCTTGGAGAATTTTAATTGTGTCTTCTACACTTGGTTCCTCTACCATAATAGGTTGCAATCTTCTCTCTAGTGCAGAATCTTTTTCAATATACTTTCTATACTCATCAATTGTAGTTGCTCCTATTATTTGCAATTCCCCTCTTGCAAGTGTTGGTTTAAGAATGTTTGAGGCGTCAATTGCTCCTTCAGCAGCACCAGCTCCAACTATAGTGTGGAGTTCATCTATAAACAATATGACATCTCCAGCTTCTTTCAATTCTTTCATAACGGCTTTTAACCTTTCTTCGAATTCTCCCCTATATTTAGCACCTGCTATTAACCCAGGTAAATCTAGTGTCAATATTCTCTTGTCTTTAATAACTTCCGGCACCGTGCCTTCAACTATCTTTTGTGCCAACCCTTCAATTATAGCTGTTTTACCAACTCCCGGCTCTCCTATGAGCACTGGATTGTTTTTAGTCCTTCTACTTAAAACTTGTATGACCCGCTCTATTTCTTTGGATCTGCCTATTACAGGATCTATTTCTCCATTTTGAGCCATTTTATTTAAATCAATTGTATATTTATCAAGATTTGGTGTTTCTTTATCCTCTTCGTTCGTCTTGTTGTAATTTGCTGGGTCTGTGATTTTAGTAACAATCCTTTGTGCTAATTTTTGAGGATCTATGCCTAATCTCTTTAGTATAGTTGTAGCAATGCCTTCCCCTTCGACTATTAATGCTAATAATAAATGTTCAGTACCAACGTAGTTGTGTCCTAAATTTCTTGCTTCTTGAAATGATAATTCAAATACTCTCTTTGTCCTAGGTGTATATCCTAAAACCTCAGAGCCTTCTTCTCCCATTCCTACTATATTATATACTTCTGTTCTTATTTTATCTAATGTTACACCGAACTCTTTTAATGTTGTAGCAGCTAAACCCTGATCCTCTGCCATTAATCCTAGGAGTAAATGCTCCGTTCCTATATAATTGTGGTTGAACTTTTTAGCTTCTTCTTGAGACAACAAAATTGCTTTCTGTGCACTTTCAGTAAATCTGCCATTCATACCCATATAAAACCCTCCATTAACTAAAATAATTTCTGACTATATCTGCTCTCATTATATCTCTTTCAATTCTATTCATAGCTTTATTTGATCTATTTTGAATATTCCCCGGTTTGATATCTATCATCAGTTTTATCAAATCCTTATATTTTTCATCCTCTATAAGCTTTAAATCAAGCCCCAGCTTAACAATAGATATCTGCTCCATAGCTTCATTAGATGATATCATTCTTGCGTTTTGCAAAATCCCTAGAGCTCTATATACCTTATCCTCAATCTCCAATTTCTTATTTTCCAATAAAAAGTTTCGCGTATTTTGCTCTCTGTTTCTAATTTCATTTGCTACTTCGTCAATTTTTTTGATGATTTCAGTTTCTGTTTCTCCAAGTGTTAATTGGTTAGAAACTTGATATAAATGTCCAACTGCTTCTGTCCCTTCGCCATATATACCTCTAATTGTTAGTCCTATTCTTCTTAGAGCATCCATTAATCCCATGATATAACCTGTTATTGTCATTGCTGGTAAATGAAGCATCACTGATGCTCTTAAGCCAGTCCCAACATTAGTTGGACAAGAAGTTAAATATCCATATTCATTATGAAATGCATAATCTAATTTAGATTCTAACAAGTCATCAATTTTCTCACATTCTTCCCATGCTTGATTCAATTTCAATCCAGGATATAATGTTTGAAGTCTTAGATGATCTTCCTCATTTATCATTATTGTTGCCTTTTCATCATTTCTCAAATAGAATGCACTTTTCCCAGTCTGTTCAACCAACCCTGGACTTATCAAATGATTTTCCATAAATCTCATTTTTTCACGTGGTTCCAATTGCTCAAGGTTGTAGTATACATATTCCCCATTAGGAAGTAATTCATCAACAGCTTGTCTGATTTTTTCCAAAGTCTTAATTGCCTCTTCTTTTGATGAATACAATGGAAAAGTATCGCTTTTTAAATTTCTGGCTAATCTAATTCTTGAACTCACCACAACAGGGTCTATTTGACTATCTTCAATCCATTTGGTCATTATTATCACTCCTGTCAGCTAGCTCCAATTTGTTTTTTAATTCCTTAATCTCGTCCCTCAATAGAGCTGCTTTTTCATATTCTTCATTCTTTACTGCTGTATCTAGTTCACTAATTAGCCTATTGATATCTTTTTCAATCAACAATAATGGATAAGCCCTCTTGGGCATTTTCCCTGTATGTTTAGTATGCCCATGTATACCCTTAATGATATTCTTTAAATCATCTCCAAATGCATCATAGCATTCTGAGCATCCTAGCTTTCCTGTTGATCTAAATTTTTCATAACTCAATCCACAATTTTTACATTTAACATCAGGTGTAGAGTAAATACTTCCAAATAGCTTATGCAACGGGAACTTGTTTATTAAATCTTCCTTATATCCAGCCGCACAAATCTCGCATAAATGATGTTCTTCCACTACTCCATTTATGACTGTTTTGTAATGAATTTTAGCATCTCTCTTTTTGCATGATTCACATATCATTTTTATCCCTCTATTCAACAAGTATTAGTATAATGTTTTTCAATATATTAGCCCTTAGTCTATTTCTATCTTCCACTTCAACCCCAAAAGCTCTATCACTGGTAGCAGCTTTAATCAAATCTGCCTCTTTTTTAGATATAAGACCCTCTTCATAAAATGTCTTTATTATATCCGCAGCTTTAGACTCTGTAATTGATTCCCCAATTAAGTCATTGATTATATGTTCAAAGTCAAAACCTTGCCTTTCTTTGAAATCAACTTTTACTATCTTTATATACCCACCGCCGCCTCTTTTACTCTCAATATAATATCCTTTATACGGAGTAAATCTTGTGCTTAGTACATAATTTATTTGCGATGGTGCACAATCAAAATAATTCGCTAACTCATTTCTTTGTATTTCGACAACACCATTCATTTCATCGATTAGATTTTTGATAAATTCTTCAATTATATTGCTTAGCCCAGACATAACAGCTACCTCCTTGACTTTGACTTTCTTTGTCTTATGGGATGAAAAATTAAGCCTTTAAAGGCTTAATTAATATTCTCTAACTTTATTGTATTCTGAGTCATCTTTAAACATCGATACTTTCTGTCTCTTATTTACAAATGCACTATCATAAGTAGTATCGATAATTTTCCATTCTCCATCTATAAATACTTCATTCCAAGCATGGTAACTTTTAAGATCATTTTTATAACCCTTTACAAGTTTACATGGTATACCTTCAGATCTCAACATGCTGGCAAATAATGAAGAATAATCATAACAGATGCCTTTTTTAGAGTCTATTGTGGAATTTAAATCTGGAACATAATCATCATTTAAATTCTTTATCTTGGCTCTATCATATTTCATGTTTTTAACAATATATTCATAAACTGCAATAACTTTTTCTTCGTCAGTAGATTTATCTGCTATTACTTCTTTTGTCAAAGCCACAAGCTTCTCATTGTTTTCCCAATCAACTGGCTGTGCAGAAGCAAGAAACGCATCAACTGGTTCTTCAGAAAGATACATATACTTTTTATCGAGGACTCTATATCTATTGCCTTCGATATGTTTTAAAAGTTTTACTTCATAATTTCCTGTGCCTAGTTGCATCGGGAGATATATGGTTGAGTTTGACATGCTGTAGTAGTATTTGTTTTCTCCATGTTGTACAGCAACTCTAACCCCTTGCCCATATTCTGATGATTCAACTTTCATCCGATTATCTAATGCAGTTACACTAAATTGGGATTCTGCCGAAACCACCCCATAAAAGTTAAACATTAAAAATAAGGACAAAAATAAACAAACGAGTCTTTTACACATAGTAAACTCTCCTTTCGGTAGCTGGCTGCCCTTTAAGGCCCTATAGCTTTGCGTCCCTGCTTTTCAACAGGTTTGCCTTTATCGTTTGACAGTTTACAAAACAAAAACTCTTTTGTAATTGTCAACTGTATTATATCACAAATATTAATTTGTAATCAATATTTTTTTAAAAAAATATAAGAGGTGTTAACACCTCTTATATTTATTAGTGATTTTCTTTTTCTCTTTTTGCCTGTTCAATTATTTTTTCAGCTATCATAGATGGAACTTCTTCATATCTTACAAATTCCATTGTGAAACTCCCTCTAGCTTGAGTCATAGCTCTTAAATCAATTGCATATTCAAACATTTCAGCATGAGGGGCTTCTGCTACTATCTTTTGGCTACCATCTGGAAGTTGTTCCATACCTAGTATCCTTCCTCTTCTCTTGTTCATATCACCCATTACATCTCCCATATACTCTTCGGGAATAACTATTTCTACTCTGACAATAGGTTCTAAAAGTACAGGCTTTGCTGCTTCCATACCTTTTTTAAATGCTAATGAAGCAGCTATCTTAAATGCCATTTCATTTGAGTCCACATCATGATAAGATCCATCAAACAATACAGCTTTAATATTTACTACTGGATAACCTGCCAAGACACCGTGTTCCAAAGACTCTCTAATCCCTTTTTCAACTGCCGGCCAGAAGTTTCTCGGCACAGACCCACCAAATATTTCTTCTGCAAACACGAATTCTTCTTCGCATGGTTCAAATCTAATGTGTACATCACCATATTGACCTGCTCCACCAGATTGTTTTTTATGCTTTCCTTGTACAGATGCTGTCCCTTTTATTGTTTCTCTATATGCTATCTTAGGACTTGTTAATACTACATCTACTCCGAAATTTTGTTTTAATTTATCAACTATTACTGAAAGTTGAACATTTCCTTGTCCACCTATCAAAAGTTGTTTTGTTTCAGAGTTTCTTTGTATTACAAAAGTAGGGTCCTCTTCCATTAGTTTAGCTAAAGATGCCGATATCTTTTCTTCATCACCTTTGTTTTTAGGTTCTATAGCCATAAACAATGTTGGTTGAGGATATTCTATTGTATCGTATAACACAGGATTATTTTTGTCGCACAATGTATCCCCTGTCTGAGTAAAATTAAGTTTTGATGTTGCTCCTATATCTCCAGCTAAAATCTCAGTTGCTTCAATCTGATTTTTCCCTCTTAAGAAAAACAGATTCCCTAATTTCTCGCTTTTTTCTTTTGTAGAATTGAAAACTTCAGTTTCCTTGGTTATCTTGCCAGATAACACTTTAAAAATTGAAATTTTTCCTACGAATGGATCGGCAATAGTCTTGAATACAATCGCTGAAAACGGTTCCTTTACATCTATTTTTCTCTCGACTTCTTTATCATTCCATTTCCCTTTTACACTTACTAAATCAGCTGGAGAAGGCAAATATTTAATGATTAAATCCAATAAAAAATCGGCTCCTATTGCTTTTTCAGCTGATCCCAATACTAGAGGTACCAAATCAGCAGATTTAACAGCTAATCTTATGCCCTTTTCGATCTCTTCAGGAGTGAATTCCAATCCATCAAAATATTTTTCCATCAATGTTTCATCAGTTTCAGCAACTTTTTCTATAATCTTTTCTTTTATTTCCTCTATTCTATCCTTTTGCTCATCAGTTAGAGGAATTTCTTTCCTTGTTTTACCAGAATATTCGTATGCCTTTTCTTCTATTACGTTTACAAATCCTTTGAAACTTTCAGCTTCACCGATTGGGAATGCAAAAGGTATGATTTTTTCCCCGAATTTTGTCTGTAATTCTTCCATCACTTTATCGAAATTTATATTTTCTTTATCCATTTTGTTTAAAAAAATAAGTCTAGGGGTTTGATATTTTTCAACATTCTTCCATGCTTTTTCTGTACCTACTTCTATGCCAGAAGACGCATCTACTAAGACTATTGAACTTTCGGAAGCCCTTTTGGCCCCATACATCTCTCCGATAAAATCAAAATATCCAGGTGTATCCAATATATTTATTTTTACATTATTCCATTCTACTGGAATAACAGAGGTTGCTATCGAAACTTTTCTAGCTATCTCTTGCTTATCAAAATCTGAAATTGTGTTTCCTTCTGTTACTTTTCCTTGTCTAGTGGTTACTCCTGCTTGGAATAAGAAAGCTTCTGTCAATGTTGTTTTACCATTGCTACTATGCCCCAATAAAGATACATTTCTAATTTTGTCTGTTGAATACGATTTCAACATGCATTCCCCCTAACTAGAATTTTATAAATTAAATATTTATCAAAATAGTTCCACGCTTTTAAATTATAACACGAATTTTCTAATTAATCAAAATATAATTTAAAAGAGTTTTCAAAAAATTTTGCATATACTCTCATTTTGTTATATATCTAATGTCAGCCCATAAATGATCCTTTGTAATATCTACTACAGAAAAAGTTTTCTTAAATTCTCCTCCCCTAGGATAAGTAGGGCTTCCAGGGTTTAAAAATAGGATATCTTCTATTTTGTCAATAAATGGTATGTGTGTATGTCCAAAGAATACAGCTTGAGCATTTTCTTTCTTTGCTTGATTTTCCAACTCTCTTAATCCCATCTTTACGCCTTCTTTATGTCCATGTACCAACAAAATTTTATGCCCTAATAATTCAATTAATAATTTATCTGGATAATCAGCATAAAAATCTCCATTGCCTCGAACTATATATTTTTCATTAATCTTTAATCTGTTAGCTATCTCTTCACCATCTTCAACATTATCTCCCAAGAAAAATATGCAATCAAATTTTTCTTTATTTACAGTTTTAATAAGAGGTGAAATTTTTCTATGAGTGTCACTAATTACTAATATTTTCATAATCTTCACCAAGTATCTCTTCCAAAATTTCTTTTAAATTTTCTAAAGCTTTTCTTCTATGACTTATCCTATTTTTAGTGTCTAGATCCATTTCCCCAAAAGTTTTATCAAATCCTTCTGGCTGAAAAACTGGATCATATCCAAATCCGCTTTCTCCCCTAGGGGTTGCAACTATCTTTCCATAGCATCTCCCAGAAGCTGTATACTCTTTTTTATCTTCGGTGATCAAAGAAATTACTGTTTCAAAATATGCTTTACTCTCTTTGCCGTTTAGTTTTTTCAAAAGCAATTCTACATTTTTTTTATCATTACCATCTTCTCCTGCATATCGTGCTGAATATATACCAGGTTCTCCGCAAAGATCTTCTACAAACAGCCCAGTATCGTCTGCAACTACTATCCAATCAATTTGTTTTGCTATCTCTCTAGCTTTTTTGAAACTATTTTCCAAAAGAGTATCACCATCTTCTTCTACTACTAAGTTTTTTAGCCCTACTTCATTTTTTGATAAGATCTCAAGGGGCAATCCCTTAAGTATTTCTTTGATTTCATTAACTTTGTTTTGATTGTCGGAAGCTATTACTAGTTTTCTCATATTCATTCCCCTATATATGAATTTATTTCCCCAAAAATTGATTTCTCTAACTCTATAATTTGATTATTCCCTTTTGAAGCTAAATCTAATAAAATATTTAGTTCTTCTCTAGAAAATGGTTTATGCTCACCTGTCCCTTGGATCTCAACAAATTCTCCCTTTCCTGTCATTACTACATTCATATCGACTAGTGCTTTGGAATCTTCTTCAAAACATAAATCCAATACAGGTCCCTCTTTTATAATTCCTACGCTAACTGCAGCTAAGTAGTCCTTTATCGGAAGTTTATTCCCTTTATCCTTGAATTGTTTATATAAAGCATCTACCATAGCAATATATGCTCCTGTGATTGAAGCTGTCCTTGTTCCTCCATCTGCTTGAATTACATCGCAGTCGATCCAAATAGTTCTTTCTCCAAGTGCTTTTAAATCTATTACATTTCTTAAAGACCTTCCAATGAGCCTTTGGATTTCTTGATTTCTTCCATCAATTTTGCCCTTTACAGAGTCTCTTACTTTCCTCACAGAAGTACTAGCTGGCAACATTGCATATTCGCTCGTTATCCACCCAGTTCCGGTGTTTTTTAAAAAGAAAGGTACTTTTTCTTCAATCATGGCTGTACATATTACTTTTGTATTCCCTACTTCTATCATAACTGAACCATATGGATGCATTAAATAATCCCTAGTTATTTTAATGTTTCTTAATTCATCATAATCTCTGTTGTCAATTCTCAATTAAATCTCCCCTATTCTTATAGATTATTAAAAAAAACAGTTAGTATGTTAAAAAATAAATCTCCTTTAGGAGATTTATTTTTTAACAGCATTAAAGTATCCACCTCTTATTGGACTAATGTTATTTATTGTCAAAAATGCATTTTTATCAATGCTCTCAACTATTTTTCTAAGTTTTGTTAAATCTTTTCTGTTTAATACCACATTGAAAATTTCTCTACTTCCTTTTAGTCCTTCTCCTACGATAACCGTAACCCCAAATCCATTTTCTCTCAAAGCTTTAAGTAATTCTTCTTTTTTATCAACCCCTGGGATTATTTGAGCAAAAAGATTTCCTAAAGCTATCCTATTTTCAAGAATTATACCAACATAATTTCCAGTAGCAAATCCTAAGCAATATGCAAGTAAATTTAATGGGTTATCCAAGCTGGTAACAACTCTACCAAGAATTGTGACATATATTCCAACCTCAAAAAATCCAATTGCAGCAGCTTGCACTTTCCTTCCTTGAACTACCATCAAAGTTCTAATAGTAGCTAATGAGACATCAAGTACTCTAGCAAAAAAAATAATAGCATAACCTAAAAAAGCTTCCAATTTCTTTATATCTCCTTTCAATAAATAAGGGAAGGTATCCCTTCCCTTATCATTTTAATACTGTTTAAAATATTCTTCAACCCCATTTGCAATTCCTAAAGCTACTTTCTCCTGAAACGAGTTATCAACTAATCTTTGGGCATCATCTGGATTCGATAAAAAAGCAGTCTCTATAAGTATTGCTGGCATATTAGTAAGCCTTAGCACTACTAAATCTGATCTTTTCTTTATTCCTCTAGAATTTATCCCAGTAGAACTTATTATTGAGTCGTGTATTGTTTTTGCAAGAGGATATTGGTCAGTTGATTTATTTGAACTTTCTGTAGCTGGACAATATAGCACTTCCAAACCGTTTACCGAGTTAGAAAGTGTAGAATTAGCATGAATGCTTATAAATAAATCTGCATTTATATCATTTGCAATCTTGGGTCTTTCATACAAGTCAACGAATACATCATTTCTTCTAGTCATGATGACGTTATAACCTCTTTGTTTTAATAAAGATTCAAGTTTTAAAGCGATCGATAAATTTATATCCTTTTCTTTATCCCCAAATACAGAAATAGCACCCGGGTCTTTCCCACCATGCCCAGCATCTATTACAATCGTTTTTGTTGATGGGTTCAAAGGAGTTGTATTTTCAGATATTGCGTTGATTTTATAATATGGACTACTTTCTTCTCTATTATATATAATTTTCTTATTCAAATTTATAATCAATATAGATGTATTTGCTGTCTTTTCTATTTCAATAGTACTTATAAAGTTATCATTTATATTATATTTACCAATTGGAATATCTATTAAAGTATTATCAAATGAAATTATCAATTGGTTGTTTTGAGCAATATAATCAGTTATTACTAGATTATTTGGAATCCCTGGGATACTAAGATCAAATGAAGTTTGATTGCTAGTATAAGAAACATAATTAAATAAAGTGTTTTCAGGAACTATGTATAGTTCATCCCCACTCTTAATAATATCGACTTTAGGATTAACTCCAGAATTTATGTCTAAAACAACTCTAACTATCTTTTCATTTTGACTATTGTTGGTATCAGATGTAAACTGTGAAACTCTGACAGAGTTAACAAATCCAAATTTATAGTTATATATTTGGGAAGAATTTCCCAATAAAGTTGCATCTTTAATATCTACCACAAAACGAGTTGGATTGTTTAATGTAAAGCTATTGAATTCATTCCCATTTACTCCTTTTATGACTACTGCTTCTTTTCCGTCCATAAAACCCATGCTAATATTTGATATATTATTGACAGTTGCTTTAGGTGTATTTGGATTAAAAGAAAATATTAGTGTTTTTCCATCAGGAGTTTTTTCAACAACCTCTTTCCCTTCTGAGTTCATAATAATTGTCATTTTAATTTCATAGGGATTTGGAGGTAGCGATGATTGTTCAGCTACAACCTTATTAATCAATGTGCCTCCAATATCATTCTCATAGATAAGTTGATTGTTCCCCATTATATTTAATTTAGCATTTTTGAACACTAAATTATAAACCTTTTGATTTGAATCATAATTTAATTGATATTCTAATTCCTTATCACTATCAATTGCTAATTTATGGTTTCCATTTGAGTCAAAAACAGTTCTAATGTTTGTTATAGAAGCTATTATTGATGTATTAATTTGTGCAGTGTAATTGTTTTGATCCCATAATACTTCATATCCTAACACCTCAGATATGAATCTAACCGGTACCATTGTTCTTCCATCAGGCTTTCCATCAATATTATAAGTAACTAATTTGGGGACAGAGTTTTTGTCTAGAATTCTTTCAACCCCATTTACTAATACTTTATTACTATCAACCGTCAAGATAACTTCTGTTGGCCCATTAACTACAGTAACTTTTTTGGTGTCAGCTTCCCATCCAACAGTCGCTCCAAAACTCTCAGCTACAAATCTTAAAGGGACTAGAGTCCTATCTCCTAGTATAAATGAAGGAACTTTAGAATCTAATTCATTCCCATCCACAAGGACTGAAACTTGTCTAACTTTAGTGCTATTCCCATCAATTCCTACAGTGAAAAATTCACTGGCATATGCATTTTTACTCATAATTATAAAAAACATTATAAATAATAATGATATTAGTTTCTTGTTCATTTTAAAGCTCCTTCCTCAAAATTTCTAGTTACGAATATCCTTCCTTTAAAATAATATATATCACTTTAGAAAAATGGTTTCAAGCAATTTGAGAATTTGTAATGATAATGTAACATCAAAATATGAGTTTTAGAGCTTTATATAATTCGTCACTTTTGGGGGATTCTATTGGTTCTTTAATTCCATTGTTTACGAAAAATACTCCTCTATCAACTACTTCACCAATACATGAAGCAAATATATTTTCTTCATTTAGTTTAGAAAGTAATATGTCAAATTTGTTTCTTGGAACTATCATTAACATGCTCCCGCTTGATATCAATTTATATGGATTTATATCAAACCAATCACACAGTTTCTTTGTAACATCAAGTAACGGACATTTGTTTTCATAAGCTAAAAGTCCTTTGCTTGTCGCTATAGAAGCCTCCCATAAAGCACCAAATAATCCCCCTTCAGTTATATCATGCATATAAAGTGCACCATTTTTTATTCCAATAGCACCTTCTTTTGTTACAGAAATGTTATTTATCAATTTCTTAGAATGTATTACTTCATCTTCATTTAATATTTTAAAGGCTTTATCTCCTAGCTCATTTACCAATATATTTGTGCCCTCCATTCCTAACCATTTTGTTACTATTATTTTATCACCTTCCCTAATTTGAGAATAATCAGGGAGATATTTTCTATTCAACTTGGCTAGAACTGTAGCATTAACTATTACTCTATTTACAGCATCAGTTATCTCAGTGTGTCCTCCAATTATTTCTACTTTTTCTTCTTTAGCAGTATCAGAAATATCTTTCATTATATTTTCTATGATATCAATAGATGTACCTTCTGGGCATAGTAAAGTTATCAAAATAGCTACTGCCTCTGCTCCTTTTGTGGCAGCATCGTTTAATGATACATACACTGCGAGTTTTCCTAAATTCTTAGTTGCACCTGTTATAGGATCCGTGCTCACAACACAATAATTATCCCCAAAATCAATTATTCCAGTATCTTCCCCTATTTTTGAACCTACTAAGATTTCTTTTCGCTTATATTTAATGTTTTCTATTATGATTTTTTCTAACATTTCATTTGATAATTTACCTATTTCCAATAGTTTTTCCCCCTTAAGCTAATTGTATTGCCATAATATATTATACACTTTAAATAAAAAAAAAGAGCTAGAAAATCTAGCTCTAAATTTTAAATATCTGTATCAATTTACTCAGTTCATTAGATAATTCTTTCAATTTATCTGCATATTCCAAGAAGTTGCTTGTTAGTGCTGTAACTTCTTAAGTGCTTCTGATTTATCTGTTTTTTATTATTATCTTTTGATTTTTTAATTCTCATAGTTTAACTCTCCTTAAACATAATCACTATTTATATATCGTTACTTTTTTTTTTGTTTTAAGTGATTATTTTTAAAAGGAGCATCTTCAACTATAAAATATCTTCTTCATTAACAACTTTTAAGAATTGTTGCTTCAAATATTCTTTTTTCTGAGCACCAGAAATTAGATATCTTTCATTTAAAACTAAACTTGGAACTGCTGTTATCCCCCATTCTCTAGCTAGTTTTAAATCCTTTTCAACTAATTTTATAGTGTTTTCATCTGAGATTAACTGTTTAAACTTATCTTCATCTAGTCCAATATCTCTTGCACACATTAGCTGGACGTCTTCTTGTGTTATATCTAAGCATTCAGTCAAATGAGCTTTTTGAATTCTGTCAAAATAATCCCAATGAGCTTCTTCTCCACCCATTATCGCTGCAGCTTCACATGCTATAAGTCCTGGCATAGAATATGGATAATCATGTGTTCGTGTAGCCATTAATTCATAATTGATGTTTTTTTCATCAGAATTCTCATTTGCTGCTTTCCAATGGTTTAATATCTCTTTCTTTGCCCTTTCTTTGTCACCAAACATCTGTGCTAGATTTATTTTTTCTTTTGCTAAAGCAAAACTATGATGATATATCTCGATTTCTATGCCTTCTTCCATAAATTCATTTCTTAATTGCCTCAACCTAGGCGATAGTGCATAGCACCAAGCTCATAATACATCATGAAAAAAATCTATTTTTAATTTCTTCATAAATCTAATCCTCCTTTTTAATATTTATACCCATGCTGGGTAGACATAAAAAGAGAAGTTGAAAACAACTTCTCATGAATTAAATATTTCTTCATTAAATTCTTTTTCTTGTTTAGCTATAATAGCAGTACATACTGCATCTCCTGTAACATTTAGTGTTGTTCTTCCCATGTCTATTATTCTGTCTATTCCCATGATAAGTCCAATACCCTCTAGTGGTAGTCCTACAGATTGAAGCACCATTGATAACATGATAGTCCCCGCTCCAGGTACTCCTGCTGTGCCAATTGATGCTAATGTAGCAGTTAAAACTACTGTTAATATTGCGGATAATGATAAATCCACACCATATACTTGAGCTACAAAGAAAGCAGCTACACCTTGCATGATTGCTGTACCATCCATATTGATGGTCGCTCCTAGTGGTATAGTAAATGAAGCTATATCCTTTGATACTCCGATACTATTCTCACATATGTCAAGTGAAAATGGTATTGTAGCAGAACTACTAGCTGTGGAGAATGCCACAAACATAGCAGGGGAAAACTTCTTCAAGAATTTACTAACATTTATTTTCCCTAATCCTTTTAAAAGCAATCCATATACTACAAGCATATGTATTACAAGGCCTAGGTATACTACTAAGATAAATTTTAATAAAGGTATCATCGCTGTGTATCCCACAGTTGAAAAAGTCCTTGCGATAAGACCAAATACTCCAAATGGTGCAAATAGCATTACAATCTCAACTAGCTTCATCACAAGCTCATTCAGTTGTTCAAATAGTTTCAATACAATATTTACTCTATCTCCTAATAGCGAGAGGGCTACTCCTGTTAATAACGCAAATACTATTATTTGCAGCATATTGCCATTAGCCATAGCAGAAATCACATTGTTTGGAATCATTTCATAGAGAACTTGGACAAGAGGTATCTTTTCGGCTATTGTTACTTCAACAGAAGAAATACTCCCCATATTTAAACCATATCCCGGTTTTAAAATATAACCTAATAACAAAGCTAATGATACAGCAAATGCTGTTGTTGTAAGATAAAAAATAATCGTCTTTGTCCCAACTCTACCTAATTTTTTGATATCTCCCATGTTCGCAGCCCCATTTACTAATGATACGAACACCAATGGAATGACTACCATCATTATTGCTCTTAAGAAAACCTGACCTAAAAACAGAAAAATTCCATTGATTAAAACTGTTTCTTTGAATGCTGAATCAGGTAATTGGTACACAATTATTCCTACTATTAGTCCAAATGCTAATGATATTAAAATTTTAGCTGTTAAACTTCTTTTTTTAGTCATATTAGCCCTCCCCTTGTTTTAATATGATTTATAAAAGTTTAGTTCTCATTTATCTTATCTATTAACATTTTATTAGCAGTATTAGGATTTGCTTTACCTTTAGTTTTTTTCATAATTTGCCCCATTAAGTATCCAAGCGCTCTATCTTTTCCATTCTTAAAATCTTCAACTGACTGTTGATTATCTTTTATTACTTCATCAATCACTCTAGAAAGTTCTTCTTCATCATTAATTTGTATAAGCCCTTGTTTATCAATTATATTTTTAGCACTTTCTCCGGTTTCTAGCATTTCTCTTAAAACTTTTTTTGCAGTATTATTATTAACTTTTCCAGATTTGACATAATCTAATAATTCTGCTAATGCTTTTGGTGTTAAATTAAGTTGAGATAATTCTTTATCTTCTTCTTTTAATCGTCTTAATACATCTGTCATTACCCAATTAGCAGCTAATTTTGCGTCATTTACAAGGTCTGTTAGTTCTTCATAAAAGAAAGATAGTTCTTTTGATTGAGTAAGTATAGATGCATCATATTCATTAAGTTTATAATCTTTCATAAATCTTCTTTTCTTTTGATCAGGTAATTCTGGCATGGCAGTTCTTATTTCGTTTATCCATTCTTCTTTTATTTCTATCGGCGTCAGATCAGCCTCGAACTGGTATCTATAATCTGAGGCTTGAAATTTTTTTCTCATCAAAATAGTTTCTCCAGTAAGTTCATTAAACCTTCTGGTTTCTTTGTCTGTATTGCTGCCATTTTCAAGTGCTTCAATATGCCTTTTTTGCTCATATTCTATAGCTTTAACTACAGATTTAAAAGAATTTAAATTTTTTATCTCAGAAATATTTGTCCTAATATTTCTCTCTTCATCAATTACATTTATATTTACATCACACCTGAGAGATCCTTCTTCCATCTTTACATCTGAAACGCCTAAATATTTGATAGTATTTTTAAGTTTTTCTAGAAATAGCCTAGCTTCCTCTGATGAATTAATATCTGGTTTAGTTACTATCTCTATTAGAGGAACTCCGCTTCTATTAAAATCCAGTAGAGTTGTCCCATTTTCAGTATGAATCTGCTTTCCTGTATCTTCTTCAATATGAATTCTCTCAAGCCTAATTTTCTTTGGCCCTTCATCTAAATCTATTTCAAGGAATCCTCCTTTACAAAGTGGAAAATCTGATTGAGATATTTGATAACCTTTTGTTAAGTCAGGATAAAAATAGCTTTTTCTATCCATAATTATCGTTTTTTCAATTTCACAGTTAAATGCCAAACCTGCCATTATAGCATATTCAACTGCTTCTTTATCCATAACTGGCAAAGCTCCTGGTAGACCTAAACACACAGGGCAAACATTTGTATTTGGCATCGCTCCAAATTCATTTTTGCAATTGCAAAACATCTTCCTTTCAGTCATCAATTCCACATGAATTTCTAAACCAACCAGTGTTTTATAGCTCATCATTAGCACTCCTTTCGTAACCATAAGCAGCTGTAAATAATGTCTTTTCATTAAATCTATTTGCTGTAATCTGCAATCCAACTGGCAATGAGTCAACTTCTCCCATCGGAACACTAATAGCACATAATCCAGCTAAGTTAACAGGCACTGTGTATGTATCAGCCTTGTACATATCCACAGGAGAGTTAATTACTGAGTCAAATGGAAACGGTAAAATTGGAGATGTAATAGATAATATAACATCGTAATCTTTAAAAATTCTGTCATAGTCATTTTTTATCAGAGTTCTTATTTTCAATGCCTTTTTATAATGTTCATCTTTATATCCCTGAGATAGTGCATATGTTCCCATCATTATTCTTCTTTTAGTCTCTTCACCAAATCCTTCAGTTCTAGAGTTTATATATAACTCATCAAGTGTTTTATATTCAAATGCCCTATGTCCATATCTAATTCCATCAAATCTTGATAAATTTGTGCTAACTTCTGCAGTTGATATCAAATAGTAAGTTTCTAGAGCATATTTTAAATATGGCAAAGAAACATATTCAATCTTTGCACCATTTCTTTCAAAAACTCTAATACTGTTCTCAAAAACAACTCTGATCTTTTCATCACCTTTTACCCTAAGTTCATCATATTCCTTAGGTAGTGCAATTTTTAGACCTTTAAGAGATACTTCATCGAAGTTTAATTCTTCTAGTTTTGCCCTCTTTGATGATGTTGCATCATGTGGATCAAACCCTGCAATGCTCTTTAGTGCTAAATATGCATCTTTTACATCTTTCCCAAACACACCTACTTGATCTAATGAATTAGACATCGGAACAACTCCAAACCTTGAAACAAGTCCATAAGTTGGCTTAATCCCAACTACACCACAGTAGCTTGCAGGTTGTCTTATCGATCCTCCTGTGTCAGTTCCTAAAGAAAGTGCTGCCTCATTTGCTGCTATTGCTGCTGCCGAACCACCTGATGAGCCTCCTGGTACTATAGATTTATTTCTAGGATTTCTAGTAATACCAAAATATGAGGTTTCTGTGGATCCTCCCATTGCAAATTCATCCATGTTAGTTTTACCTATTATTATTCCATCTTCTTTTTTAATTTTTTCAACTACAGTTGCATTATATGGAGGTATATATTTTTCTAGCATCTTTGAAGCACAAGTTGTCCTTAAATTTTTGGTCATTATATTGTCTTTTATAGCAACAGGTAACCCTGCCAAAATTCCAATTTCTATGCCTTGAGCAATTTTTTTGTCTACCTTTTTAGCTTCATCTAGAGCTCTATCTGCATCAATTGTAATAAATGCATTTATCTCGTCTTCAACTTCATCTATCTTTTCTAAAAATTGTTCAGTAACTTCATAAGAAGATATTTCTTTATTCAAAATTTTTTCTCTTATTTCCCAGGCTTTTAAATTTGTAATATCCATTGTTCCACCCCTTTATTCAACTACTTTCAATATTTTAAAGTATCCGTATTCTGACTCAGTCGTATTTTTGAGGACTTCTTCTCTATCTAGTGTCTGTTCTTCTTCTAACTCTTTGAAAAATCCATTTTCTTCGCTAATCCCGTAACAAGGCTCTATACCTTCGGTATCAACTTTATTTATGTTATGCACAAAATCTAAAACCAATGAAAACTTTTCAGTAAATGCTTCTAGTTCATCTTCTCCAAATTTTAACTTGGCTATCTCAGCAATGTTTTTAACTTCTTCTTTGCTAATCATTAGACTCTCTCCTTTCTAAATACTCTTCTATAATTTTTTTAATTTCCTCTTCATTTAAAATATTTATCCCCAATGACTGTGCTTTGTCTAACTTGCTACCTGGGTCACTACCTACAATCAAATAATCGGTTTTATTGCTTACAGAATTATTTACCTCACAACCCATCTCTTTTAAAATTTCAGATAACTCTGATCTCTTAAAGCTCTCAAAACTTCCTGTGATTACTACTTTTTTCCCAGACAATATAGTTTCTTTCTTGTTTTCTTCTAATTCTTGTATTTCTATGCCTTTTTTTAAAAGATTATATAGGCTTGTTTTTATTTTGTCATCATTAAAAAATTCTATTATGTTTCTTGCAACCACATCTCCTATATCTTTTATACTTATCAATTCTTCATAATTAGCTTTCATTAACCTGTCTAGTGATTTAAAATTAAGTGCTAGGTCTCTTGCGGTCTTTATGCCAACATTAGTTATTCCTAGGGCATAAATAAAAGAGTCAAGTTTTACCTTTTTGCTTTTTTCGATTGCATTTAAAAGTTTTTTTGCTTTCTTTTCTTTAAAACCTTCTAATTTCAACAAATCATCAATAGTCACATCATATATTTGAGATAATTCTGTAATACCTAATTTATCAACAAACATCTGTGCAGTTTTTTCACTAAATCCATCTATGTTCATCGCATCTCTTGATGCAAAATGAACTAATCTTGATACAAGCTGTGGTTTACACGAAATCGAATTAGGGCAAAAAATATGAACTCCGTTTTGAATAAGTTCACTTCCACATGCCGGACAATGTGTTGGCTTAACAATCTCTTGAGTAGGTTCATCTGTAGGTAAACTACCTAGAATTTCAGGGATTACATCATTTGATCGTCTAACAAGCACCCTTCCACCTATCTTGACTTTTTTCCTTTGAATATCATCATAGTTATTTAATGTTGCTCGTTTTACTGTTACTCCACCTATTTCAACAGGTTCTAATATGGCTGTAGGTGTTACTTTAGCACTCCTTCCTACATTCCACTCAACCGCAATTACTTTTGTACTTATTTCTTCAGCTTCAAACTTATATGCAACTGCCCATCTTGGAAATTTGTTTGTGTTGCCAAGTATTTCTCGAGTTCTTAAATCGTTAATCTTTATAACCATTCCATCGGTTAATATATCTAGGGTCTTTCTGTGCTCTTTTTGAAATTCAATTTCTTTAATTAATTCATCTATATCTGAATATAGTTTAATATAATCAAATACTGGAATTTTATTATCTCTTATAAATTCTATCATTTCCATATGGGTGTTGAATTTATGTCTTTCTATATATCCAACATTGTAAAATAGGGCTTTTAATTTTCTTCTTTTTGTTTCATTTATATCTAGGTTTCTTAATGCTCCTGCAGCTGCATTTCTAGCATTTTTTAACGGTTCTGGTGCTGTTTTATTATACTCTTCTAATGCACTAAGAGGCATTACAGCTTCGCCTTGGACTTCAAATTTATATTTATATTTGACCCTTAAAGGTATAGATCTGATAGTTTTTACTTGAGGTAGAATGACTTCACCAACAACTCCATTGCCTCTAGTGGCAGCTTGTATGAGATTTCCGTTGTCATATGTTAAATTTATAGTAAGACCATCAAATTTATATTCAAGTACATAAGTTGGCAAAGGCAATTTTTCTAAATTGTTCTTATTATAATCGTTTATGGTCTGTTCAATTTTTTTAGCCCAATTTCTCAGCTCATCATAACTATTAACTTTATCTAGACTCCATAGCTTGGAAATATGATTGTGTTTTTGAAAGCCTTCTAAAATTTCTGAACCAATTCTTTGTGTAGGAGAATAAGGCAAAATAAATCCTGTCTCATTTTCTAATCTAACTAATTCATCATAAAGCTCATCGTATTCTTTATCACTTACTTTTGGCTCATCCAGGGTATAGTAATGATAATTCAAGTCCTCTATTATTTCAATCAGCTCTTTTATTCTATTAATTTGATCCATGAAATTAACCCTCCTATAATATTGTTATAGGTGCCACTGAGTAAAGTAAAGTTTTTACCCCGCCTTGATCAAAAGCTACAGTGATTTTCTTGTCATTTCCATCGTCTTTTATCATCACAATCATGCCTATTCCAAATTTGGGATGCTTGACTTTCATGCCTATTTCAATATTAACATTGTTGTTTTTTTGATTAATTTTTGTATTTTGATAGTTTATTTTAGGAGTGTAATGGTCTTTTGTATAGTCTATGAATTCAACCAGCTTATCTCTAGATTGAGTTTCTTTTTCTAATTTTCTATTTGATGTTCTTTCATCGATTTCTAAATAATTTTCCATTTCATTAATAAATCTAGATTGTATCGTATAGTTTGTATTGCCATAAAGTGTTCTTCTTTTAGCACTTGTGATAAATAGTTTTTCCTTAGCTCTAGTTATTGCAACATAGCATAATCTTCTTTCTTCTTCAAGTTCTTCTTCACTATCTAAACTTCTAGATATAGGAAATAGTCCTTCTTCCATTCCTACTAGAAACACAACTTTAAATTCTAGTCCTTTTGCGCTATGAACTGTCATTAGTGACACAGCATTTTCTTGATCATTTGTCTTATCTACATCTGATAATAATGAAATAGAAGCTAGAAAGTCTTCTAGAGAGCCTGTTTTGTTTTTGTTTTCAAAGTTTAGCGCTACTGACAAGAAATCTTTTATATTTTCTAGCCTAGTCCTCGCTTCAACAGTATTTTCCTTTTCTAGCTCTTCAATATATCCAATCGAATTAATCACTTCATCTATAAAATCCTTTACTCCAAGCAACTCTTTTTTTGCAATCAAGATGTTAATTTGTTGTAAAAAATTTTCTATTGATTTTACTGTCCTTTGTGTGATGTTTTCTCTTACTAAATTCTTATCTAACAATACTTGATAAATGGATTCATTTGATTTATTTGCTAGTTCCTCTAATGTTTTTATGCTAGCTTCTCCAATACCTCTTTTTGGAACGTTTATAATCCTTTTTAAGGATATATTGTCATTAGGATTTTGTATAAACTTAAGATAAGAAATAATATCTTTTATTTCCTTCCTATCATAAAATTTCAATCCCCCAACAACTTTATATGGAATTTCCTCTGACATAAAAGCCTCTTCAAACGGTCTTGACTGTACATTAGTCCGATATAATATTGCAATTTCATTAAGTTTATATCCTTTATATAGCAAATTATGAATTTTATTTGCCACAAAATATGCTTCTTCTTCTGAATACTCTAATTCAGCATAAAAAACTTTCTCTCCATCGCTTTTATCGGTCCAAAGATCTTTATGCTTTCTGTAATTATTGTTCTTTATAACTTCGTTAGCTACCTTTAATATGTTTTTTGTTGATCTGTAGTTTTGTTCTAGGAGTATTACTTTAGCCCTATCAAAATCTTTCTCGAAATCCAATATATTCGATATATCAGCATTTCTCCAAGAATAAATAGCCTGGTCAGAATCCCCAACTACACAAATATTGTTTTCTTTTGTGCTTAATAGTCTTACAAATTGATATTGAATTTTATTTGTATCTTGATATTCATCTACAAATATGAATTTAAATTTGTTTTGGTAATATTTTCTTATATTGGCATCACTACTTAATAATTCCACAGCCTTGATCAATAAATCATCAAAATCAAGAGAATTATATTCCTTTAATTTTCTTTGATACAATCCATATACTTCTCCTATATTTCTTTCTCTAAAATCCCTGTAATTCTCATTTATATATTCATCTGGAGTAATATTTGAACTCTTTAAACTGCTAATCTTTGCTAATATTGAACTTTCTTTATATGTCTCCTTACTAAGATTTATCTCTTTCATGCATTCTCTTATAAGTGTTAATTGGTCATCCCTGTCATAAATAGTAAAATTTGAACTGTACCCCAATTTATCTATATCTTTTCTTAATATCCTTACACAGATTGAATGAAAAGTTCCAATCCACATTGACAATACATCTACATCTATCAACTTTTCTACTCTTTCACTCATTTCAGAGGCAGCTTTGTTGGTAAAAGTTATTGCTAAAATTTCTGAAGGTCTAGCCAATCTTTTATCGATAATATATGCGATTTTGTGAGTTATTACTTTGGTTTTCCCACTCCCTGCACCAGCCATGATAAGTAACGGCCCCTCGTTATATAAAACAGCCTCTTTTTGATTATCATTAAGTCCGTCTAAATAATTCATATCTTCACCATCCCAATTAATCTAACAATAATTATATAGCATTCTAAATTTATTTTCCAATGAAAGTTCTGCTAGATAAATAATGTAAGTTAACATAATATTAAAATATTTTTATATTGTAATTATTACAACTATTTAGTATAATTTGTCTAATAGGGAGGAGATTTAATTGTCAAAACTTTTGAATATAGAATCATTAATGGATACTGTAGATACCTTATCTAGCATCTATGATGCAATAAGGATTATTAACCCTGTGACGAAGGAAATATATTATTTTAAGTCTGATAACTCAGAGAAGATGTTAGATGATGTGAAGTGCTATAGCTACTGGGAAAAAAATAATGTATGTCAAAATTGTGTTTCAATGAAATCATATAATTCCGAGACTACTTGTGTTAAAATTGAACAAAAAAGTGATACAGTATTTATTGTAATGGCAGTGCCTATATGGATAAATAATGATAAGCTTGTTGTCGAATTCATCAAGGATTCTTCTAATTCTTTCACGATAAAAGACCTTGAAAACGATATAAAAATTGACCTACTAAATAGTGCTGATGAATTAAACAATAAAGCATCTCTAGATTTTCTCACTGGGGCTTATAACAGAATTTATATTCAAAATACTCTTCCTTCGGACATATATAAATCTGCAATAAATAATTCTCCTATTTCGGTAATAATGGCTGATTTAGATAATTTTAAAAATATAAATGATTCTTTTGGACATTTAGTTGGAGACGAAGTTTTGAAATCTTTTACAAATCTAGTGAAAATTCATATTAGAGAAAATGACTGGATAGCTAGATTTGGTGGAGATGAATTCATAATAGTGCTAAATAATACAAATTTAGAAAATGCATATAAAGTTGCCGAAAGGATAAGAACAAATTTAGAAAATACTAAAATAACTTATAACGATATACAAATCCAAATAACTGCGAGTTTTGGAGTTTATGAAATAGAAGAAGATGAGGTAAAAGATGATTATCATAAAGCTATTGAAAAAGCAGATTTAGAGTTATTAAAAGCAAAGAAAAAAGGTAAAAATATAGTAAAAATGACTTAAAAAAATTGAGAGGATTTTAATCCTCTCAATTAAATTTTGTTCTTCTTATAGAGCCCCATTTGTTTTTTAGTGAATTGTATCTAAATAACCCTTCTGTTCTATATAATGTCATTAGCTGCCTAAATCCAAAATTCTCTAAAATTGCAAAAATCGATAAAATTAAAATCTGCTTTATAGAAGGATATTTATTAAATGTATATTCCTCCAATAGTAATGCTCCTAAAGATAATATTATTCCATAAAGTATCGATGCACTAAAAAAGAGCACTAAGTATTTAATATTTAATAGGCCAATAAAGTATGAAATTGGTATTAATATATACCCTAATGTTTCTACTAGTGGCCCTAACATCTCAAAAATCCAATAATAAGGTAAAGTAAATAGTCCTATTTGCTTGTATTTTGGATTAAGCAACATGCTTTTATATGAAAACAAGCTCTGCATTAAACCAACTTGCCATCTTCTCCTTTGAGTCCTTAAGCCCTTTAAATTTTCTGGTGCTTGAGTCCAGCATACTGGATCCGGGATATATTTAACCCTTAGATTTAATTTATTATCCATGGAATATTTATGGATTTTTAGAACTAACTCCATATCTTCACCAATAGTATGAGCATACCCTCCCACTTTTACCAAAATATCCTTTCTAAAAACTCCGAAAGCACCAGATATTATCAAAACTGAATTGATAGCATCCCAGCCTACTCTGCCTATTAGAAAAGCCCTAAGATATTCTATTATTTGAAATCTCGCTAGTTTGCTTTTGGGTATATTTACATTTACTACTCTTCCATCTACAATCTTTGAGCCATTCGCTATTCTTACTATGCCGCCGACAGCTGCTGTATTCTTATCTTCAATAAAAGGCATAACTACCCTTACAAGTGCATCTGATTCTAAAATAGAATCAGCATCTATAGAGGCAACTATAGGATAACTAGATATATTTACTCCAGCATTTAATGCGTCAGCTTTCCCACCATTTTCTTTATCTATGACAATCAAATTTGAATATTTTTTGCTTTCATAAATACCTCTTACTTTCTTGGTCTCTACTCTTTTATGGATGGGTTTGTTGATTTTTTCTAACTCAAAATGTCTTTTCAAATCTTCTAAGGTGTTATCCTTAGAACCATCATTAATGACTACAACTTCAAACATAGGGTATTTTAATGCTAAAAGCGAGTCAACATTGTTAACAATAGTATTTTCTTCATTATATGCAGCAACTAGAATCGAAATTGGTATCATGTTGTCCGAAACTATATAATTTTTATAGTCTGAGTACTTGATTTTCTCAATATATTCATATAAATTAAATATTGCAAATATCAATTGAATGAAATAAATAAAGTTGATTATAAATACATAAAATATAATAAAAAAGTTAAATCCCAAAACAAAATTAGTTATCATAAGCAATTTCTCCCACTGTTATTCATTTTCAATATAATCTGTTATTAATTTAGTGAGCTTAGGTTCTGATGTTTTTTTATCATACTCTACAAGTTCATTCCAAGAGTAAGCAGTTTCAATTGCATTTATTATAATATCTTTTGCAAACTTGTCATCACCTTGAAGTATTTCTTTAGCAGATTCTAATCCTCCATCTAAATGTATTATAGAATTTGCTGCATTTCTTCTGACATAATAATTTTCATCTTTCAACAACCCTACTAATGCCTCTATTGCTTTTTTATCGTTTATCTGACCCAAAACCTTAGCACATGTTGCCCTTAATTCCCAAGAATCACTATCTAAAAGTTTTATGATGTCATCTAGATATCTATTATCACCAATGTTGCCAAAAGCTCTAACTGCAGCTATTTTCTTTTCATTGTTTTTGTCATTTAAGAATTTGTATATTTCATCAAGCAATTTTGAATCTCTAAAATTTCCAGCAGATTTTATGAAAACTGTTGAGACAAAGTCTTTGTCCGATTTCATCAATTCTAAATATACCTTGCTTTTATCTCCCTTAAAGCTATCTGCTATTTCTATCAAACTTCTTTCACTTAAGATGATATTCTCATCAATCATGTTAAATGCTTTTATGAAGTATTCTTCATCTCCTATGTTTGAAATTGCTTTTAAGCTTGAATATATTTGTTCAGGATTGGAGCTATTTAGCATTTTCAATATCGGTTCTAAGCCCTTTTTGCTTCTAAGTTCCCCTAAATTCTTAATTGCTAAGATCCTATCATTTACATTTCTAGTATTGAGCTTTTTTATTTGATAATCTACTAGTCCTATTTCTTCAGATAAATTGATTATGCTTTGAAGAAATGTTCCTCGAAAACTTTCAATATAATGAATAAACTTCTTTGTTAAAATTTGCGCAGTTAGTTCATCGTTTAACAAGGACTTTAATGCATAAATTTCATCATCGTTTATTTCTTGTTGTTCTATTTTTGAAATTATGTTATCTAATAGTTGTTCTATAGCCGATTCATTTTTAATAATTGCCCTGTTCCTCCTTTTTTCTTTAACCCTTTCATAAAAAAGATAAAGATACAGAGATATTATCAAGATAGAAAATATAATTATTGAGTATATAATCACAAATTCCATATTCTCACCTATTCCAATAATTTTTCCAATCTCGCATCCAATTCAATTGGTGAGAAAGGTTTGTAAATATAATCAACTGCACCTAATTTCAACAATCTATTTACACTTGATTCATTCTTTTGACTGCTTAATATAATAACAGGAATATTCAATTCTAATTCTTTTAGTCTTAACAAAAAATCATCTGCATTCATATTTTTTGTGTAAAATTCTGTTATGATAACACCATAAGAATCTTTATCCAAAACTTTCAATGCTTCTGCTAAATCGTCAAATTCTAAAACATCATAACCCTTATTTAAATACCTTGCCTTTAAAATACTTCTTATTATTTTATCTTCATCTATCAATATAATCCTTCTATTATATGAATTGTTTAACTCGATAATTATGTCATTGTTTAGAATCTCTTCTTCTTCAAAATTATAATGTGCTACTGGGAGAGTCTCTCCATTTATTTTTATTATTTTAAATTTTAATTCGATATTTTCTGTTGATTTATTTTCTGAATTAAATCTCGAAATTACTTCCTTTAAATTCTTTGTAAAATTATTTAAATCTAAGTTAATATAAAATGAAGCAAATGAATCTATATCTACTCTATAATTAAAAAGAGCTTTTGTGGTATAGTCATATATATACATCATTTTAATGATGCTTTCGTAGATTTGGTTTATTATTGTTTTAGAATCAGCATAATCCTTTTTTGAGATGAATTTCGTAATCATTAAATATTTATTTTTAATGTTTGCTGACTTTATTTGCAAAAATCCTGATAAAAAACTTTCTCCTATTTCCTTTTTATATATGTTTTCTTTAAAGGAATATATGTTAGCCTTCGTTTGCTTTAGTAGTTTGACTAAATTAACAATCTCATAAATATTATCTTTCTTCAAAATAAAAAAATCATTTTTCTCAACATCATCACATAAATTTTCTTCATTAGATATATATATCTTTGGTAGATTTGTTTTTATTTTCTCTTTTGAAAACAATGTAAAATCATCTACTATAAGCGCTAAAGGGTCAAACAAAGATATGAATTTAGAAATATTGCTATCAACAAAAACACTTTCTACATTTAGTTTTGATAGTTTTTCGATTATGCTTTCATCTGTTTCATTTCTAAACAAAAATAAAATATAATCTCTCATCTCATTCACTCCAATTTACTAAAAGCATCTTGAACAATGTAATAGGACTTCTTTAATCTCTCATGATAAGTAGGCATATCCCAATTATCATAAGTATAATCAAATATATCTGTTCTTTTTTTAGAAAAATCTCTTTCTAATATAAATTGAAACGATATCTTGTCTATATTATTCCCATTTATACCCTCTTTATATAAGTTCGAAATAATTTCTTTTTTAGAAGGATCCATAAAATTTAACAACATCCAAGGTATTCTCAATTCTATAACATCATCCTTGATATAAAAATCTGATAAAGAATCGAAATTATAATCATTTGGGTTGCCAATACCATGTCTTAACTTTCCAGTTTCATATTTTTGCATAGGTAAATAAATTTCATCTTCTGGCAAAAATAGTGGTCTGTTTAATGCCAGAAATATTTTGTTAAAATATCCAGAGTTTCTGTTTTCTAATTGTATTTTTCTTTCTTCAAACCCTAAGTTATGTGCATAAACAAAATAGTAAGTGTCATAGTAAGAGTCTACGAGAACCCTTGAATTATCTTTTCCGTCTATAATAACTAGAAAGTCAGCGAACATGTCAAAATCAATCCCAAAGTCTATCGCTCTTCTATTGCCTTGGTTTTTTATAGTATCAATTCCAATAAAAAGTTTATCATTATTTTCATCGAATTTATTAATTAATATCTTAAGATAAATGTATCTTTCATCGCTATGAACAGAATAATTTAATTCTTCATCACCATATGAATTTATTCCTTCCCAATCTGTTAAGTCTCCATCATTGTAAATTATGCTTTCTTCTGTGCCTGGCTCAAATGTTAATAATCCAAACATCTGCTCATTTGTTTGAATGTTTGACCAGAATGCCCTTCTTTCTGGATTATCAAAGTCCATAGTATTCCAAGTTCTCTTGAACCATTCGTCTTGCCAGTTAAATATAAGTGCTCCAGCATATCCAGACTTGTTGATGTCATCAAGCATATCTACTAAAAATTCCCCCTGTTTTGTTTCTTCTACAAATCCTTGATTATATCCAGTGTATATATTTTCATGTGCCATACCTCTAGAGCTTGGTATACCAAATTCTGCTACTACTATTGGCATAGAGTGAACCTTAATTAAATCTTCGAGATATGCTCGATATGGATTTATTTTCCCCTTTTCATCCACATAATTAATGTATTCTTTTTGATAATTCATAAAATCAGGATAATATGGATATATATGACATGAAGCAAACATACCAGGCAAAAATGTGTCTTTCCATTTGATATGTTCTACATTAACACTTACCATATCTTCTGTCTCCAATGGTTCGTTTGGATGTTTGATAGGATCGGTAGTAGGCCAATTGCTCAAAGCTACTGGACGTTGTTTATTGTATTTAGTTGTTTCATATGAAATAGTTTCATCTGCTAATTCGCATAGAAAAGCCTCAAATGGAGACGCTGTTTCTGTGTAAAGAAAATCACCAGAATAAAAATTCTTTGATGAATTTTTCTCATTAGTTTCAATAACAAATTGAGGGTCCCATTCAATACCCAATATATACCCTATAACATAATTTGATATATCACTTTGATAAATACCATATGCCTTGCCATTTTGAAATGGAATATTAGCATTTCCATTAATCACATCTACCAATGTTTTGGCTTCGTCGATAGTTTCGTTTTTTAATTTTGGATTGAAAGCATCCATATAATTTGATATATCTTCTTCATTAATCCAAAGTCCATGAATTAAATATAGTGGTTTGTCTCTGCCTTTGTTAAATTCGAGAAATGCCTCGTAAAATTCTGGCATCAAAATAGTATATACTCTGATGGTGTTAGCATTCATATCTGAAATTTGCTCAAACCACTTTTTATAATCTTCTTTTGTTATTCCAAATTCACCAGGATAATATCCAGGCTTTGCAGCACCTAAGTTTACTCCTTTAATAAAGAATTTGTTAAAATCCCCATTCTCATATACATAAAAATACTTATCGTCTACTTTGGAGACAAATCTTACTCCATCCTTTTCAAAACTTCTAGAAAGGTCCATAGTGTGTAATATTAAAATATATACTGGGTAAGCCAATATAAGCAAAATAATCACTACGATAAAATATCTCTTCATAAGACTTGCCTCCAAAGCTAAAATTTAAATATCCAATAAATTCATTTTATATCGCCCATATAATGATTTTAAATATTCCATTTTAAAATATATCTCATTCTGTAATTCTGAGACTAAATTTAAGTCTCTGTTTTCTATAGCTACCTTTATTTGAGTGAATAAACTCTTTTCATTTACCGAATCCTTCATTAGTTCATTTCTCAGTCTGTCAATTTCTGCCCAGTTGAGTATATCTAATTCATTTGATGTGTTAATATCATGCAGGATTCTAAAATTTCTTATGTCTTTCATAAAGTTCGGAATAATTCTATACTCTAACTCAGTTAACCATTTATCAATTATAGCTATCCTATAACTATCTACTATTTTTGACGAGAATACATCACCGTTAAATAAGACTTCCAATTTTTCTCTTTGTTCATCAAAAGATTTAACATTCTCATAAACATTTGATGGAACTTTACCAAACATTTTCTCTCTTTCTTCATCTGTAAAATCATCAAAAATATTATTCTCTGTTCTATATACCCTATTTTTTTCCAAATAATTTGCATCTTCTCCATATTCTTTAGATAATTCTCTTAATAAATTATCTTCATCTACATTGTTTGATATTGCATAGTTTATACCATCCAACATCGCCATTAAACAACTTGCTATGCAGAGATATGTGTTTGTATGGGGATTTGGACTTCTTAGTTCAAAATGAGTTGCCGAAGGATTTTCTTCATCTCTAATCAAACCGATCAAAATAGTTCTATTTCTAGAAGGTGTGTCAAAATCTTTTCCTAGCGAAGTAGCAATGCAAATGGGAGCTTCAAATCCCTTCTTTAATCTCTTGAAAGCTTCATTTGATGATGTTATAAAAGGATTAATTATTTCATAATTTTTTAAAATCCCCATCAGAGCACCATATCCAATTTTACTTAAAAAATGTTTCTTAGCTGGTGTAAATAAATTTAAACTTCTGCCATCTTTTAATTTTGCAATAACTCCAAAATGAGTGTGTTCACCGCTACCTGCTACCCCCGGGATTGGTTTTGCCAAAAAAGTTACATCCATCCCATTTTGTCTAAAAATCTCTCTTATGATGTTTTTTATAAACATTTCATTATCAGCTGTCTGAATAGCTTCATCATATTTCCAATCAATTTCTAATTGTTCCATAATACCAGAAAGTGAACCATCTTGATTTAATTTGGCTTTTACCCCTCCTACTTCTTTATGCCCCATTTCAGGATGAAAGCCATACTTTTCCATTTCAATCAATGTTTTCTCTAATGCAGACCGTACTTCAGCTCTAGTCTTTGCCCAGTACTGTTCATGTAATTCTTGAGAGCTTGTCAGTTCCTCTAAGTTCCTTTCATATTCTGGAGTTTTTACCCAAAATTCAAGTTCTGTAGCTGATGTTATTTCTATTTTTTCTATATCTTTACTGCTTATTCCAAACTCTTTGAATTGCTCTTTATTTTCTTTAATTAATTTTAATAATTCAGATTCAAAATATGATACTGCTTTTTTTAATATATACCTTGAGCAAACAGCCTCTCTGTCATGAACTAAAAAAACAGGTATTTTTAGAGTTCCTATAGGCAAGTTTGTTTCCTCATCAATGTTGTCATAATTGTAATCAACAAACCAATTAACATCTAAATCCACTTTCATATCAAGTTTTGCGTCATTTAGAGTAGCAATTTCTGGAAGATATACTGAAGAGCCATCTGTTTGAACAGCTGTTTTTTCTAGAAATACGTCAATATTTTTCAAAAATAAGCTTATTGGAATTTTTTCATCCGTTTCATGCCCGATTAAGTCAACTCCTGCTAATGATACAAACTTTATTTGAGGATTTTCATTTAATGTCTTAATTAATTCCTTTTTAGTGTGTTTTTCAGGTTTAATAAAGTAACAAATATTCTTATCCATTATATCAACTCCTATAATAAAATACTTCTTCATTCTAATACTGCAAAGTTATGTTGTCAAACAATATTAATTATATAATTTTTTAAAAAAGATTTTATGACTATTATTAGGGTATTAAATATCATAATTATAATTTAAGGCTAAATAATGAGGAGGGTTATTTTGAAACTTAATTATAAAAGAACTTTTTTTATCGGTTTAGCATTTCTATCAATATCTGCATTTTGGCAATTATATGACACTATCATCCCTTTGATCCTGAAAAATAACTTTTTTATAAGAGATTCGTTAATAGGAGTAATAATGGCTTTAGATAATATATTAGCACTATTTCTCCTCCCATTTTTCGGTATGCTTTCAGATAGAACTAAAAGTCCATTAGGAAAAAGAACTCCCTACATTTTAATCGGAACTTTGGTATCGGTCATATTTATGATGATCATTCCTAATGCTGCATATAATGGTAATTTTACTTTGTTCTTTGTATCTTTAGGTATTGTATTGTTAGCAATGAGCTTTTATAGATCTCCAACCGTAGCTTTAATGCCTGATCTTACTCAAAAACCTTTAAGAAGCAAAGCAAATTCAGTAATCAATTTAATGGGTGCATTGGGTGGAGTATTAACTCTTATTTATATATCGGTGCTTACCCCTTCTAATGAAAATCCTAATTACTTTATCGTCTTTTTAGCTGTAGCTTTAACTATGATAATTTCTGTAACTGTTTTGCTTGTAACTATAAGAGAAAATAAATTAATTAAAGAAATTGAGGTTTCAGAAAATGAATTATTAGAAGAAGATTATGAAAAACCCGCATCTAATGATGAATTAGGAAAAGATGTGAAAAAAAGTTTATATTTAATTCTAGCATCAATATTTTTATGGTTCATGGCTTACAATGCGGTAACAACAGCATTTTCGAGATATGCTAATGTAGTTTGGGGTATGCAAGGAGGGAGTTTTGCAAATGCATTGTTAGTGGCTACTATCGCTGCTGTGCTAAGTTTCATTCCTGTAGGATTCATCTCAACTAAATATGGTAGAAAAAAATTATAATGATTGGTATAGTTCTCATGGGTAGCTCATTTGCTCTAGCATTTTTCTTTGTTGAATTCTCTCCGATAATTAACATTATTTTTGCTTTAACCGGAATCGGCTGGGCAAGTATAAATGTAAATTCCTATCCGATGGTTGTTGAAATGAGTAAAACAACAGATATAGGTAAATATACAGGTCTTTATTACACATTTTCAATGTCTGCTCAAATTCTTACACCTATATTATCTGGTATTTTGATCGATAATTTAAGTTATAGAATACTTTTCCCTTATGCAGTAGTTTTTTCATTGCTTTCACTATTGACAATGTCTAAAGTAAAGCATGGAGATTCAAGAATTATAGCTTGATTTAAGGAGTTGATTAATATTTTATATCTATTAATTGTTGTAGTTATATATTTATATTTAATATGCCCTAAGCTTATACACGATAAAAATTTAAAAAGTTATTTAAATATATATTATGCTCATAGAGGATTACATGATAATGAAAGAAACAATGTTGAAAATACCTTATCTGCATTTAAAAATGCTATGGATTTAAATTATGGAATAGAATTTGATGTGAGATTAACTAAAGATAAAATTCCCGTTATTATACATGATGATAATCTAAATAGAGTTGCTGGAATAGATATAAATATAAATGAAATTATCTATGAAGAGTTAACAAAAATCAATTTATTAAACTCGACAGAACACATCCCTAGTCTAGAAGAGGTTTTAGAATTAGTTGATTCAAAAGTTCCACTTATAATAGAGATAAAAAAAGAGAATACACAAGATATGGATGATTTAAATCAAATAGCAAACCTATTAGATAAATATAATGGAAAATTTATGATTGAATCTTTTAATCCGTATGTTTTAAAATGGATGAAAAATAATAGGCCTCAATACATTAGAGGCCAGTTATCTTCTAATTTAATCAAAGAAAGAGGTTTTTCTCTGCAAAATTTTATATTGACATATTTATTGTTAAATTTCGTATCTAAACCTGATTTCATAGCTTATGACTATAGGTTCTCTTCAAATTTATCTCTTAATATTGTAAAATTTATTTATAGATCTTATTGTGTAGGTTATACAATAAAATCACGAGAGGATTTTATCAAATATAACAAATATTTTGATACGATTATTTTCGAATCTTTTTTGCCCTAGTGATTTTATTTTGAGCTGTCAGATCTTTTATCAGTAAGGCCCATTCTCTCAAATACTATTTGGTATCCATCAGCCCCATAGTTTAGCGATCTATTGATTCTGCTTATTGTTGCTGTTGAAGCTCCTGTTTCTTCCTCTATCTCATTATATGTCTTTTTGGCTAATAGCAACTTAGCTACTTCAAATCTTTGAGCAATTGCTTGTATTTCTTTTATTGTGCAAATATCCTCAAAAAATCTATAACACTCATCTAAATCTTCTAGCAGAAGAATAGCTTTGAATAGCTCATCTGCTTGTTTGCTTTTTATCTTTGAATTATATGCCATTTTTTGTCCTCCTTTTATTTATTAATCTATATATATATTACAGTATAAAAGTATAAAAGTAAATAAAAAGCTGGAAAAAAATCCAGCTTTAAAATAATCCTACTATTTCTCCATTTTCCAATATGTCAATGCTATTTGCCGCTGGTACTTTTGGCAAACCTGGCATAGTCATTATATCTCCAGTCAAAGCAACTAAAAATTTAGCTCCATTGGATATCTTTATCTCTTTTACTGTAATTTTAAAATTCTTTGGCCTACCTAATAGACTAGGATCGTCAGAGAGAGAATATTGGGTTTTGGCCATACAAATTGGCATCTTATCTAATCCAAGCTTTTCTATGTCTTTAATTTGTTTTAAAGCTTGAGAGCTAAATTCCACACCATCTGCACCATAGACTTCAACAGCTATCTTTTCGATTTTTTGTTTTATACTTTCTTCTACATCATATAAAAATTTGAAATTAGCTTCATTCTTCTCAACAACTTCAACAACTTTCTTTGCTAAGTCTATTCCGCCTTCTCCACCTTTGCCCCATACTTCTGATAATACTGCTTCTGCTCCCAATTCATTGCATCTATTTATTACAAAATCAAGTTCTGCTTTTGTATCTGTTGGGAATTTGTTTAATGCAACAATAGCAGGCACTCCAAACTTTTTCAAATTCTCTATATGTTTTTCAAGGTTTTCAAAGCCTTTGCTTAAATAATCAAAGTTTTCTAAGCCATATTCATCTTTTTTAGCTCCTCCGTGATGTTTCAAAGCTCTTACTGTAGCGACTATAACTGCTGCATCTGGTTTGAACCCACCATATCTTGATGTGATGTCAAAGAACTTTTCTGCTCCTAAATCTGCACCAAAACCTGCTTCTGTAACTGTGTATTCACAAAGTTTTAAAGCCAATTTAGTTGCTAATATTGAATTGCTTCCATGTGCTATATTTGCGAAAGGCCCACCATGAATTATAGCAGGAGTGTTTTCAAGTGTCTGTACTAAGTTAGGCGCAACTGCATCTTTCATCAAAAGTGCTACTGATCCTTGTGCTTTTAAATCTTTGACAAACACTGGCGAACCGTCAAATTTATATGCAACAATCATGTTTGATACTCTTTCTTTTAAGTCTTCTAGGCTCTCGGAAAGACAGAAAATAGCCATAATCTCAGATGCAACTGTTATGTCAAACCCATCTTCTCTAGGCATACCATTTGGCTTTCCACCTAATCCAATCACAATATGTCTTAAAGCTCTATCATTCATATCCATGACCCTTTTCCACACAACTCTTCTTGGGTCTATGCCTAATTCATTTCCCTGTTGTATGTGGTTATCAAGTAGTGCTGAAATCAAATTGTGAGCAGATGTTATAGCATGAAAATCACCTGTAAAATGAAGATTTATATCTTCCATTGGAACTACTTGTGAATATCCTCCACCAGCTGCTCCACCTTTTACTCCAAAACTAGGCCCAAGAGATGGTTCTCTTAAAGTAGAAATTGAAGTTTTTCCAATTTTGTTTAAAGCCATTGATAATCCGATGTTTGTAGTTGTTTTACCTTCCCCTGCAGGAGTTGGATTAATAGCTGTTACTAATATTAGTTTTCCGTCCTTCTTATCTTTCAGTCTCTTGTAAACATCTAGTGAAATCTTAGCTTTGTACTTCCCGTAATTGATTATTTCATCTTCTGATATACCCAATCCTTCAGCTATATCTTTGATTGGTAGCATTTTAGCCTCTTGAGCTATTTGGACATCTGTTTTCAAGCTATCTCCTCCTTAAAATCAGCTATATTTATAACTTAAGATTAGTATATCATAATTAAAAAATATTTAGTAATATAGATTATTTACAAAAAGAAAGTTCTTCCTATGTCTTTTCGATATTGCATTTTATGAAAATTTATTTTTTTAATCTCTTCATAAACTTTCTCGATTGCTTTGTTCATATCTTCAACACAGCCAATAGTTAATACTCTCCCTCCGTTTGTTAGAAGTTTTCCATTTACTCTCTTAGTGCCATTGTGAAATACATATACATCTTTTTCTATTTTTTCTAATCCAGTTATTTCATATCCTTTTTCATATTCTTTTGGATAACCTCCTGATGTTAGAACAACAGCAACAGATGGTCTTTCGTCCCAAACAAGTGAATCTGCATCTAATTTCCCTTCTATTGCATCAATCATTATTTTAAACAGATCCGATTTTAATCTTGGCAATACTACTTCTGTCTCAGGATCTCCAAATCTAACATTAAATTCAAGTACATATGGAATAGAGTTACAAATCATCAAACCAATAAACAGTATCCCAGTATAATCAAAGTCATACTCTTCAAAACCTTTTTCGATTTTTTTAATTATATTATCATAGATTTTCTTCTTAAATTCATCTTTAAACAATGGGCTTGGAGAATATGCTCCAACTCCTCCTGTATTTGGCCCTAAATCGTTGTCATAGATTTTTTTGTAATCTTTTGCGCTTTCCATTGGATATATTTTATTGTGAGATACAAAGCACATTAGTGATGCTTCGATCCCATCTAAGTACTCTTCTATTATCACTTTTTCACCTTGTGTGCCGAATATTTTGTCAATGAATATGCTTTTTAAAGTTTCAACTGCCTCCTCTTTGTCATTGCAAATTGTTACACCTTTCCCCAAGCATAGCCCATCTGCTTTTATTACAAGTGGAAATAAAAAGTCCTTCAATCCAGCCACTGCCTCTTCATAATTGAAGTATGTCTTATATTTAGCAGTAGGAATATCATTGTCAATTAGAAATTTCTTACAGTAATTTTTACTTGCTTCAAGTTGTGCACATTTAAAATCAGGTCCAAATATCACTAATTTTTCTTTCTTAAACTCGTCTACAATTCCTTTAGCTAGTGGATCTTCAGGTCCAACAATTGTTAAATCTATATTGTTATCAATAGAAAATTCTTTTAATCTATCTATATCTAAAGAGTCTATGTCTACATTTTCGGCAAGTTCTAAAGTACCTCCGTTACCTGGGGCGCAATAAATTTTGTCAACCATCTCTGACTCTGATAGCTTTTTTATTATAGCATGTTCCCTTCCACCACTTCCCACAACTAAAACTTTCACCTCACACCTCCTAATGTTTAAAATGCCTAATACCTGTAAATACCAAAGCAATATTATTTTTATCAGCTTGTTCTATTATCTCTTTATCTCTAATAGAGCCACCTGGTTCTATTATTGCTGTTATGCCATATTTTGCTAATAATTTTATTGAGTCATCAAAAGGAAAGAAGCCATCTGATGCTAAAACCGAGTTTTCAGTATTGCCTTTTGCTTTTTTCAACGCAGACTCAACTGCAAAATATCTGTTTACATCTCCAAGTCCTATTCCAAGAGATGTCTTATCTCTTGCTAAAACAACGCCATTTGAATTTATATACTTAGAAATTATCCATGCAAAATTCATATCTTCAAGTTCTGTTGGTGTTGGCTTTCTCTTGCTCACTACCTCTAACTCGCCATTAAATAGTAAATTATCTTTTTCCTGATATAAAAGCCCTCCGTTTATTGCTTTAAAAGTCATATTATCTTTTTTGAAATCATTTAATCTATCAATTTCTAACAATCTAATGTTTTTCTTTTTTTGTAATATATCAAGTGCTTTTGAAGTAAATGAAGGTGCAAGTATTATTTCTAAAAATATCTCAGATAATTTGAAAGCTAATTTTTCATCCACCTCCCTATTTAATCCTACTATGCCACCAAATATGGATTCAGTATCAGCATTATACGCATTTAAATAAGCAGTATAGATGTCTTTTGACGAGCTTATTCCGCAAGGATTGCCGTGTTTAATTGCAACAGCTGTTGGTTCGTAAAATTCAGTTAATAATTCTAATAAAGCATTCGCATCAAAAATGTTATTATATGATAACTCTTTTCCATGAAGCTTCTTAGCATTTACTATATTCGGTTTATTTCGCATGTTTTTCTCATATAATGCTGCTTTCTGGTGTTGATTTTCACCATATCTTAGATCTATATTTTTCTTATAGCCTATTGTGAGGTGTTTAGGAAATAGTATAGAATTTGCACTGTTAAAATAATCCGAAACTAAACTGTCATAATATGCTGTGTATGAATATGCTTTCCCAGCTAGTTTTTTTCTGGTTTCTAAAGTAGTATCCCCAAATCTTACTATCTCATCAATAACTGTTTCATAGTCTTCGTTGTCAAAAATTACTGTTACAAATTTAAAGTTCTTACTTGCAGCCCTGAGCATTGAAGGTCCGCCTATGTCTATGTTTTCGATGACTTCTTCTTCAGTTATCCCATCTTTTTTTATGGTTTCTTCAAATGGATAAAAATTATTAACTACCATATCTATTTGGCACAATCCATGTTCATTTAATGTTTCTAAGTCCTTTTCATTATCTCTCCTGAATAATATGCCTCCATGTAAGATAGGGTTTAACGTTTTTACTCTTCCATCTAAAATCTCTGGAAATTTCGTTATCTCATTTATTTCAGTGACAGGTATACCTGCTCTTTTAAGTTCTTTATATGTTCCTCCTGTGGATATTATTTCCCATCCTAATCCGATTAGCTTTTCTGAAAATTCAACAATCCCATCCTTGTTATAAACGCTTATCAATGCTCTTTTCATCTTTGCCTCCTCTTTTAATAACTCTTCTACCAATCACTACAAGTTCATCGTTGCAGAGCTTTTCAAGTGACGATACCAATATCTCGTGTTCTATCTCCAATACCTTTTGTTGCAAAGAGTTAGGTGAGTCAAAATCGTCAACATCTACTGCTTTTTGCTCAATAATTGGCCCTGTATCCGCTGTTTCATCAACAAAATGGACAGTAGCTCCTGTTACTTTAACACCATATTCAATTGCTTTTTCATGTACTTTTATGCCGTAATATCCTTTACCACAAAAACTAGGGATAAGTGATGGATGAATGTTTATGATCTTATTTTTGTACTGCATCACCAAATTTTTTGAGAGTATTTTTAAAAAACCTGCTAATACTACAAAATCTATCTCTTCTTGTTTAAATATCTCTAATAATTTTTTGCTGTATTCTTCATCAGTTAGATTTTTTGAACTTATAAACATATTTTTAATTCCATGTTTTTGAGCTCTTACTAGTCCATAAGCATCTTCTCTATTGGATATGACAATTTTAATATCTGCATTTATCTTTTTTTCTAAAATAGCATCAATTATGGCTTGCAAATTTGTGCCTCCACCCGATATCAATACAGCTATTTTTTTTAAAGACATAGATCTATGCCTCTCTCTCCTTCTATTATTTCACCTATTGCATAAATTTTTTCGCCCCTTGTTTCATAAAGCGATATTATCTTAGATGCAACTTCTTTATCAACCACCATCACCAAGCCAATTCCCATATTAAAAGTCCTATACATTTCTCTCATGTCAATTTCACCAAGTTTTTGTATGTATCTAAATACTGAAGGTGTATTAAATTCACTCATATCTATCTTGGCTTTTAACCCTTCTTTTAACATCCTTGGAATGTTTTCATAGAAACCCCCACCTGTAATATGGCTCATTGCTTTAATTTCATAACTCTTCATCAAATCTAATATCTCTTTTACATAAATTCGAGTTGGAGTCAATAACTCTTCGCCTAATGTTTTCCCAAATTCTTCTATATAACAATCAATTTTGAAATTGTTGTCTTCAAAAAATAATTTTCTAACAAGAGAAAATCCATTGCTATGAACTCCTGATGAAGGAAGTCCCAAAATCAAATCGTTTGGTTTAATATTTTCGCCTGTAACTATTTTTTGTTTATCTACTACTCCGACACAAAATCCAGCGATGTCATATTCGCCATCTGTATAAAATCCTGGCATTTCAGCAGTTTCTCCGCCTATTAATGCACATCCACTATCTAAACAACCCTTTGCTACTCCTGAAACAATCTGCGCCATCTTCTCAGGGATCAATTTCCCAGTAGCAATATAGTCAAGAAAAAATAGTGGCTTTGCACCTTGACATAAAACATCGTTTACGCACATTGCCACACAGTCTATGCCTACTGTGTCGTGTTTATCCATCATAAAAGCTAATTTCAATTTTGTACCTACTCCATCTGTTCCAGATACTAAGACTGGATTTTTATACTCATTAGTATCTATTTCAAATAGTCCTGAGAACCCTCCTAATTCTGAGAGCACACCTTTTATATAGGTCTTTTTAACTATATCTTTTAACAGATCTACTTCTTTGTTCGCAGCATCTACATCTACTCCTGATGCTTTGTAGTCAATAGGCATTTTTATTCCTCCTTTGATCTTTTTACTGGATAATCCCCAGTAAAACAGCCTTTGCAAAACCCATTTTCTCCACCAGCTGCTTTTACTAAGCCTTCAAGCGATATAAAATATAGAGAGTCAGCGTTTATAGCTTTTTTGATTTCTTCTACTGTCATGTAATTTGCTATTAAATTCTCTTCATTTGGTGTGTCCACCCCTAAAAAACAACTGTGTTTTACAGGAGGTGAAGCAATTCTTACATGTACACTTTTAGCTCCTGCTTTTCTTAACATTTCTACAGTTCTTTTGATAGTAGTTCCTCTGACAATTGAATCATCTACTAATATCAAATCTTTTCCTTTTATATTCGAAGTTAAGGGGTTTAATTTTATTCTCACGCCTTCTTCTCTTATGTCTTGAGTTGGTTCAATAAAAGTTCTCCCAATATATCTATTTTTTATTATTCCTTCAGTGTATGGTATTTGAGATTTCTTGGCATAACCAATTGCAGCAACTGTTCCTGAATCGGGAGCTCCAATGACTACATCAGCTTTTGTGGGGCATTCTGTATAAAGAATTTCACCAGCATTAAATCTTGATGTATATACATATCTGTTGTCTATATAGCTATCAGGCCTTGCTAAATACACTAATTCAAATATGCATAATGCTCTTTTTTTACTTTGAAGCTTCTCGCTTCTAATTCCATTGTCATCAATAATCACTATTTCACCAGGATCACAATCCCTTATAAATTCTCCTCCAATACATTCAATAGCACATGTTTCTGATGAGATAATGAAGTCATCTCCAACTTTTCCAATTGAAAGTGGTCTAATTCCATGTGGATCTCTTGCAGCAATCAACGAATCTTTAGTCATTATAATAAGTGAATAAGAGCCATTGACTTCGTCTAGTGCCATTTTTATAGCATATGTTAAACTATCTTTATGATATTTTGCAATCAAAGATGCAATAACTTCTACAGATAAATCAGTTTGAAATATATGTCCACTTTCTTCAAATTTTTCTCTTAATGTTTCGTAATTTTCAATCGCTCCATCCATACAAATTGACAAAGCACCTTTTCTATACCCTACTACTAGTGGTTCTGAATTGGATTTTGTATTCTTTTCAGAATAAGAAGCATATCTTACTTGGCCTATTGCAATATCGCCTTTTAGTCGTTCCATGACTTCTTTTGTGAAAACATCACCAACTAAACCTAAATTCTTTTCATAATCTATGAATCCATTGTTATTTATTGAAATGCCCGCACTTGCTTGGCCTCTATGCTGTAGTGCATAAAGGCCGTAATAAATATATTTTGAAACTTCTTTATTGTTTTTGCTGAAAACTCCTATTATTCCGCTCAAATCAGGTCCTCCTATCATAATTTACTTATTTCTTCATCGTTTTTAATCGTTTCTAATTTTAGTTTTTCTTTGTGAGATTTTAATTTATTTCTTAAATCATTATCCCTGATTGATAAAATTTCTGCCGATAATATCCCTGCATTATAACCACCATCTATCGCAACTGTTGCAACTGGTATTCCTTTAGGCATCTGTATTGTTGAAAGAAGTGAATCTATTCCATCTAAAGTTGATGATTTTGCTGGTACTCCTATTACAGGTAATATTGTTAGGCTAGCTAATACACCTGCTAAATGAGCGGCTTTCCCTGCGATTGCAATTACCAAATCGAATCCATTTTCCTCTAGTTTTTCAGCAAATTCAATTGCTATCCTAGGAGTTCTGTGTGCTGATATGACTCTCATTTCGTTTTCGATTCCAAAGCTATCTAATACTTCCTTTGCTTCCATAGCTATTTTTATATCTGATTTACTTCCCATAACTATTGCAACTTTCATAGTTATCCCTCCATTATTTATAGTAATTTACTCCAGATTCAAATATCTTATGTTTGCCTTTAATTTCTATATTTTTGTAAATTCCATCAGCAATTCTATCGATTGCAGATACTGTTCCTAATATTCTTCCATCAGGACTGGTCATAGACTCAATAGCAAATTCAGATCCAGTTGGATTATATAAGCCATCGTAGGTAGCTTTCCCATTCTTTACAAATTGAGTTGATATTTGCCCTTTTTCAATCAATTCTTTTTTGTCTTTCAAAAACACTCTTCCTTCTTTTGTCGCAATAGGCACTGTGTATTCAAAACCTATTTCCATTTCATTAAACCAAGGCGACAACTTTGAAGTTACTTTAACATCAGCAAAATTTGAATAGAAATCACCTGAATAATTGTATACAATCGATGGGGATTGTTCATTCTGTTTAACAAACTTGCCATGTTCAATCAGTCCAAGTTTAATAAGTGCATTAAATCCTGAACCTATCCCCAAAATAAGGCCATCATTTTTATACAGTAATTCATATATTGATTCTTTTAAATACTCATCATCAAATATAACCTTCAATAATTTAGCCGCAGTTTCAGGCTCATTCCCTAAGAAATACCCATTTGCTAATCCGAGAATTTGTGTTTCTTTAACTAAATTCGATAGTAACCTAATTGATTTTTTTATTTCATTTGTGCTAAATGTTTTTAGTGCGAATGTATTTACAACTGCTCCGCATTCTTCAAATGAACTCATCATGTCGTATTCGCCATTTGTGCCTGTAAAAATTGGTATCAAAACCCTAGGATTTGCAATTGTCTTAGTGCTCTTCATTGAGTGTGACCCTTTGTACTCAATATTTGATACTTCTTTTTTGATGTCTTCTTTTATAGGAAATATATCTTCTAAAACACCTAAATAAACTTTTTTTAATTCATCCAATTCAAGTGTTTCTTCTCCGATTTTTATGCATTTTTCTTTTTGTGTAGTTCCTACAACTCTATAATTTAATTCTGAAATATCTTTTAAATTATCTTTTGAAATTTCTAATAAAATATTCCCAAATGATGGTGTATACATATCTTCAAAGTCATTGTCAAATTTAAAACCTATACAATTTCCTATGCACATTTCAAATATTGCTTTTGCAACTCCTCCGTGTCCAATTACATTTGAAGAAAGAATTTTTTTCTCATCAACCATTTTTTTAATTAAATTGTAATTGTGTTTTAAATTTTCCAAATCTACTAAATCATTGTTATCTTTTTTTAGCATGACTTCAATTACTATAGAATGCGCTGATTTGAATTCTTGAGAAACTATATTTTCACTTTTTTCAACGCATACTGCAAAGCTGAACAAAGATGGTGGCACATTTATATTTTCAAAGCTTCCACTCATGCTATCTTTTCCACCAATACTTGGTATTTCCAATTCTTTTTGTACTTTATATGCTCCCAAAAGTGATGTAAATGGTTTAGCCCATTTCTTAGGATCTTCTCCTAAACTTTCATAGAATTCTTGGAAAGATAATCTAATTCTTTTGTAATCCCCTCCCATTGCTACTACTCTAGCTATAGAGTCAATTACAGCATAGTAACCACCGTGGAATGTACTCCACTTAGCTATTTCCGGATCATAGCCACAAGTCATTATAGAAGCAGTATTTGTGTGTTTTCCCATAACAGGCAATTTTGCGGCCATTCCAACTTGAGGTGTTAGTTTTTCTCTCCCTCCGAGTTGAACAACTACAGCATTTTTCCCAATTGTATTATCAAATCTTTCAATTAATCCTTTTTGCGAACAGCAATTTAAATCCTTTAAATTTTCGACAAATCTATCTGCATTTGAACAGTTTGATTTTGTTTTATCTTTGAAAACTGAAGTTTCTTTTGAAGGCGATAATATATGAATTTTAGCTTTTTTCCTAATTCCACTTGTGTTAAGAAATTCTCTATCCAAATCTACGATTACTTTGTTCTTCCAAACAATCTTCATTCGCTTTTCTTCGGTTACCTTCGCTATGACTGCCACTTCTAAATCTTCTTCTTGTGCTAATTTAATAAATTCCTCTAAATCATTTTCATCTATAACTATAGCCATTCTTTCTTGCGACTCTGATAGAGCTATCTCTGTTCCGTCCATACCTTCATATTTAGTTGGTACTTTATCCAGATCAATTAGCAACCCATCTGCCAACTCTCCAACAGCTACAGCTACTCCACCAGCACCGAAGTCATTGCATCGTTTTATAATCTTTGAAGCTTTTTCATTCCTAAACAGTCTCACAATCTTTCTCTCTATTTGAGGATCTCCCTTTTGTACTTGTGCTCCTGCTGTAGTTAAGGCATCTTTCTTTTGCTCTACTGAAGAACCAACAGCTGCTCCTAATCCATCTCTTCCAGTTTTTCCCCCGACAAGCAATACAAGATCATTAGGTTTAGGAATGCCTCTTCTTACCCAATCCTTTGGTGCTGCAGCTACTAAAGCACCTAATTCTAATCTCTTAGCTTCAAAACCATCATCATAAAATTCTTTTATATATCCAGAGGCTCCACCGATTTGATACGCATATGAACTGTATCCTTCAGCTGCCATTGTAGTGATTTTTCTTTGAGGAAGTTTCCCTTGTAATGTATCTTCAAATTTTGCACTTGGATCCTTTGCCCCTGTAATTCTCATTGCTTGATAAACATAGCCTCTTCCAGAAAGTGGATCTCTAATACCCCCGCCTAGACAAGTAGCAGCCCCACCAAATGGTTCTATTTCAGTAGGGTGATTATGTGTTTCATTTTTGAACATCAGAAGCCATTTTTCTTTTTCCCCATCTACATCAACTTCAATTTCTATGCTTGCAGCATTTACTTCTTCAGAGATTTCTCTGTCCGTTAATTTCCCATTTTTTTCTATTTCTTTCATGTTGATGGTTGCTAAATCCATCAAGCATATTGGCTTGTTGTTATTATGGACAAATTCCCTTGATGAAAGATATTCTTTGATTACATCTTCAAATAAGTCTCTATAATCTCCATCTTCAAGCTTTATCTCAGTTATCTCCGACATAAAAGTCTTATGTCTGCAGTGATCTGACCAATAGGTATCGAGAACTTTAATTTCTGTAATTGTAGGTTTTTTCATGGATTTTTTAAAATAATCTTGTATAAATAAGAGATCCTCTAAATCAAGTGCAAGATCGTATTTACTTTTAAATCTTATTAATTCATCTTTTGAATAGTTAATAAAATCATCTATGATTTCAATCTCTTTGGGTTGTATTTCTTCTTTATCTTCACTTATTAAATTTAGAGGCACTTCTTTAGAGTTTACTGGATTTATATAGTAAAATTTTAATTTAGAGAAGTCTTCATTTGACATGCCTTTTGCTAAAATAATCTTTGAAACTTTTACAGATGAGTCTTTATATCCTAAATATTTATTTATTAGTATTTCTGTGGCATTTTGTCTTGGGTCAAATTGCCCTTTGTTGTATTCAAATCTAAAAGCCAATTCCCCATTGTTTAGATTTAATTCACCGGAGTATATATTGTCAATGTTTGGTTCAAACAGAATCTTTTCAACTATTTCATTTAGTTTTTCTTCATCAACGTTAAATAAATCATAAACATTAAATACAGTTATATCGTCATATTTTTCTATACCTAGAAATTCAGCATCTTTTTTTAGTTTTTTAGCCTCTACATTAAAATCTTCCCTTTTTTCAATCATGATTCTAAAATTTTTCATTTTTCAACCTCCTAAATTTTTAAGCCCAGGTGGGTAGGTCATATGCGAAACCTACCCGCCTGGGCTTTTCTCCCTTCGGTGTAATGCCATAAGACATCTGTACCGCTCGGTCTTTATTAAGAACCCTAGGTACACTTTCGGTCTATAAAATTTAATCTAATTGCGTTTAATTAATTATTTAACATTATTTTTTCAAGTGTCAACGGTTCGATATATACATCATCTTTATAGGCTCTCATATTACCACCTGACACTTCATCAATCAATCCGATGTGATTATCTTCTGTTATTCTGCCAAATTCAAATTTTATATCATATAACTCTATGCCTTTTTTCTCCAATTCATCCTTTACTATCTCTGCTATTTCAACAGCCATATTCTTTATTTTATTTGATTCTTCTTTTCTCATAATATTTAATATTTCAAGTGCATCTTCTGTTATAAGTGGGTCATCTCTCAAATCATCTTTTAAAGTAAATTCGACATACGGTCCTATTTTTCTTCCTTCTTCAACATATAATGCATATCTCCTATAAAAGCTACCTACTGCTCGGTATCTGACTATAACTTCTACGCCTTTTCCAAATAGTTTAGCAGGTAAAACTGTCATAGTGTTATTGTCAATGTCTGAAGAAACAAAATGTGTGGGTATTCCTTTCCTATTGAAAAGTTCAAAAAAGTAAGTGCTTAATCTTAGTCCAGATCTACCTGCACCTTCAATGGTAAGGCCTACTTTATTTGCCCCAGGATCGAATACTCCACCTTCACCTGTTACATCATCTTTGAATCTCAGTAAATAATTTCCGTCTTCTAATTTGTAGACATCTTTCGTCTTACCGGAGTACAAGAGATTGTCAGTTTTTAAATTCGACATAATATTCCCCCTAAAATTATTTAATAATAAATATAGCCCAGGTGGGTAGGTCATATGCGAAACCTACCCGCCTGGGCTTTTATCCCTCCGGTGTAATGTCTTTAGACATTTGTACCGCTCGGTCTTTTTCAAGAACCCTAGGTACACTTTCGCTCATAGACAAATGATTATCGGTCATTTTGTAGAAACATCCCAACCTTATTATGGGATTTATATGAGCTATATTTATTTCAATTTGAGTGTAGCAGTTTTTGTTCTAAGTGTCAATGGAATATTAAAATATGTTTAAATTTAATATATAGAAGGGTATCTAATTATTAGTAAATAGAAAGGTTGTGATAGTTTGAAACAAAATGTATTAGTTAGTTTTAATGCTAATTCAAAGCAAAGAGAAATTATTGAAAATTCACTTAAAGAAAAAGCTAATATTAAGTATATTGAAAATGAAACTGAGAGGTCTGATGCTATAAAGGAAGCTGACATAATATTTTCATGGAATCCTATAAGAGAGTTTAATGAAGAAGAGTTTTACTTTATGGAAAGAGTAAAACTTATGCAGCTTTTATCAGCAGGTGCTGATCATTTGCCATTTGATAAATTCCCAGAAAGCCTTGCTGTTGCTGGAAATGTTGGAGCTTATGCTCAAGCAATGGCAGAACATGCTTTGGCAATGGCTTTATCTCTTTCTAAAAATCTATTTGTGAATCATCAGAAGATCAAAGAAGGAATATTTGATCAATCCAGCAAAGGTAAGTTACTTCACGGAGCAAATTATGGAATTATTGGCTTTGGTGGTATAGGTAAAGAAATATATAATCTTCTTCAGCCATTTGAACCTAACATATATGCAATTAATACAAGCGGAAAAACAGATTATAATGTTTCATTTATCGGTACAATAAAAGATCTAGAGTTTGTGTTAACTAATTCTGACTTTATTTTTATAACAATTCCTTTATCAAAAGCAACTAAAAATCTGATAGGGAAAGCTCAATTTGAGCTTATGAAAAAAGATGCTATTCTTGTAAATGTTGCAAGAGGAGAGATAATAAATCAAAAGGATTTTTATGAACACCTACTAAATAATCCTGATTTCAAAGCTGGAATCGATGCTTGGTGGATTGAACCATTCAGACATGGTGAGTTTAAAGTAGAATTTCCTTTTATCGAACTACCAAATGTAATTGGCTCCCCTCATAACTCAGGTATGGTCCCTGGGGCAATGACTCGAGCTACAGAGTTTGCTGTTAAAAATATATTGAGTTTTATCGATGGTAAAGAAGTTAGAGGTGTGTTTAATAGAGAGGACTATTTGTGGTAAAAAACCTAAGTGACTTAACACTTAGGTTTTTTACCACTATCTCTGAGACTTGTCAAAAGGAATTCCTTCTGCTTTTGGTGCTCTAGAATTCTTAGAAGTCAATGCCAATACTATAATTGTTGCGACATAAGGCATCATCTTATAGTAATCTGTTGGAATATTCAAATTGTCTAGGAATGGAATCAATGGAACTGAATATGCTAAAGTTCTTAAGAATGCAAAGAACAAAGCTGCAAACATTATTTTTATTGGTTGCCATTGCCCAAAAATCATGACAGCTAATGCCAAGAAACCAAATCCCGCTACACCATTGTGTCCATTTATATTCCCATCAGTTATTCCTACTGAATAAAAATATCCTCCTATACCGCCTAAAATACCAGATATTGTAACTCCTATATATCTCATTCTATTAACGTTTATACCCACAGAGTCAGCTGCGTGTGGATGCTCTCCGCAGGCTCTTAATCTAAGCCCAAATTTAGTTTTATATAATACAATTGTAGATATTATTAATATCAAAAATCCTATCAAAACAGTTAAATAAGTGTTTTTGAAAAACATATCGCCTATTACTGGAATATCCCCTAATACAGGTACTTTCCTGATGAAATATCTAACACTTGTAGTTACACCATCACTGTTGAAAGTCATCTTAGAGATTAACAATATCAATGCAGGCATCATCATGTTCATAGCTGTTCCTACGATAACCTGATTTGCTTTCATTGTTACAGCAGCAAAAGATAGAAGTTGTGAAAAAATAGCTCCAGCTACTGCTGCTACTATCATACAAATCAAAAGTATCATATTTGGTGATAGTCCCGAGCCCTGAATTGCATACGCAAATAACGCACCAGCAAAAGCTCCAGAGAGCATAGTCCCTTCAAGTCCTATATTTATTACACCACTTCTCTCAGTGAACATTCCCCCTAAAGCTACTAATAAAAGCGGTATTGATACAGGAAGCATATTTTGAACTAAATAGTAGAAAGTATCCATTATTCTGCCTCCTTATTTGAATTCTTTTCTAAATTTTCTATTTCAGAACCCACATCTTCTTCGATATTTTCAATCTGCGGCTCTGTAATTAGTGCCTCTTTATTTCTTCTATTTGCAAAAATTCTTCTTATAGCAGAGCTCATTATTGCTGCAAACGCTGAGAAATAAATAATTACTGCAATAACTAAATCGATTATCTCAGGTTTATATCCAACCAAACTTGCTAATGTACCGCCTCTTTGTATATATGAAATAAAGATAGCAGAGAAAATAACTCCTATTGGATGTGAATTACCGAGTAAAGCAACTGCTATTCCGTTAAATCCATTAGCTGCTATGACATTTATGGGTTCATAAGTCATGCTACTACCTGCAATTTCTGATGGTGCTAATATTGCAAAAGCTCCGCCTAAACCTGATAAGGCTCCAGCTATTACCATTGTTAGGATAATGTTCCTCTTTCCATTCATTCCAGCATATTGAGCCGCATGCTTGTTATATCCAGTTGCCTTAAGTTCATATCCAAATGTTGTCTTTTGCAAGATTATATATAGTAGAACAGCTATAATCAGTGCAAAAACTATCCCAAAATTTACATTCGAACCTGCTATTCCTAAAGACCTTATTTGAACATGTTGAGGTACATATTGAGTTCTAGTCATAGAAGGAATATACATGGCAGAATTGCTACGAATTAGCATATCCACTAAATACATCCCTATATAGTTTGTCATTATAGATGTAATAACTTCATTTACATTTAATAAAGATTTAAAAATACCTGGAATAAATCCCCATATCATACCTCCAAGCATTCCTGCAAGAATAGCTATTATCCAATGTATGCTTGGTGGCAAATCAAACATAAATGCAACATAAAGTGCAAAAAACATTCCCATTGTGTACTGCCCTGATGCTCCTATGTTGAATAGGCCCATTTTAAATGCAAAAGCGACGGATAAACCTGTCATGAGAATTGGTGTTGCAAAATACAAAACATCGCCAAATCTACTTAATCCACCGAGTAGAACATATCTAAATCCGGCTACTGCATTGCTTGGATTTGCTAAGAGCATTACTATAAAACCGAAAAGTAAACCTATAACAATTGCCATCAAAGCAGAAGTAAATGATGAAAATCCTTTGATTTCAGTGATCTTTTTCTTTTCATTTTTTGAATTCATACCATTTTTATCCTGCATTGTATATCTCCTTTACATCGTCTCTTTTTGCACCTGACATGTACAAGCCCAACTCTTCGTCTGTTGTCTTATTAGGATCAAGTTCTCCTACTATTTCTCCTTCGTACATGACAAGTATCCTGTCACTGACGTTTAAAACTTCATCTAATTCTAAAGAAACTAAAAGCACTGCTTTACCACTATCTCTTCCTTCTATTAGCATTTTATGAATATATTCTATTGCTCCAACGTCTAGACCTCTGGTAGGTTGTACAGCAACCAAAAGTTCATGATCTTTGTCCATTTCTCTTGCGATTATCGCTTTTTGTTGATTACCTCCTGACATGCTCCTTACTATAGTAACTGGTCCCTGCCCACTTCTGATATCAAATTTGTCAATCAATCTCAAAGCATATTTTCTTACTTCATCAAATTTAATGAATCCTTTATTTTGGAATTGTGGCTGCCAATATCTTTGTAATACTAAATTTTCCTCTAATGTATAATCCAATACCAGTCCGTATTTCTGTCTATCTTCAGGAATATGGCTTATGCCTGCTATAGATCTTTCTCTTACCGATGCTTTGGAAATGTCCTTGCCACATATGTTAATACTTCCTGTAAGCATCTTTTCTAGTCCTGTTAAGGCTTGAACTAATTCTGTTTGTCCATTGCCATCAATACCTGCAATACAAACTATCTCGCCTCTTCTTACATCAAAAGAAATATCTCTAACTGCGTTATTCTTGTGTATTTTTGAAGGAACTGTCATATTTCTAATAGAAAGTACCACCTCTCCAGGTTGGCTCTCTTTTTTATCTACTTTAAGTGAAACTTCTCTTCCAACCATCATTCTAGACAATTCTTCTTTTGTAGTATTTTTGATGTCAACTGTTCCCATGTATTTCCCTTTTCTTAAAACGGTACATCTATCTGCTACTTCCATTATTTCATTTAGTTTATGAGAAATAAAAAGTATTGATTTGCCCTCATTAGCTAATCCTTTCATGATTTGCAATAACTCATGGATTTCTTGTGGTGTCAAAACAGCAGTAGGTTCATCAAAAATCAAAATTTCATTTTCCCTATAAAGCATTTTTAGAATTTCAACCCTCTGTTGCATACCAACAGAAATGTCTTCAATAAGAGCGTCTGGATCTACTTTTAGTCCATATCTTTCGCTTAGTTCTACTACTTTTTTTCTTGCTTCATCCATATTTAAAAATCCATTTTTAGTTGGTTCTACTCCCAATATTATATTTTCAAGAACTGTAAATACTTCAACCAGTCTAAAATGTTGGTGAACCATCCCTATTCCTAAATCATTAGCATCGTTAGGATTGTTTATCTTTACAACTTCGCCATTTTTTCTAATTTCACCTTTTTCAGGTTGATAGAGTCCAAATAAAACACTCATTAAAGTTGATTTACCTGCACCATTTTCACCCAGAAGCGCATGTATTTCGCCTTTTTTTAGTCTTAGGGTGATATTATCATTAGCGACTATTCCAGGGAACTCTTTAGTTATATTTAACATTTCTATTATATAGTTTTCATTTTCCACGTTTTTCACCCTTTGTGTAATTCATTTTTTTAATCATAACAAATAGTGCCAAATTACTCAGACGATAATTATAATTTATCGGGGCACTTTCAACTATTAAATTATCTTCAATTGGTTTAGAAAAAAACAGGGAAAACTCTCGCCTTCCCCTGTTTTTACTTTTTTATGATTAATTGAAGTTTAATTTTTTTTATTATCTAGTTGTTACTCTTACTTTAGCTAATCCTAAGCCTTGAGTTAACTCTTGAGCAGTTGCATATCCGGTAGCATCTGCAACATCAATTGAACGAATAACTTCAATTTCATTGTTTGCTAATTTAGCAAATATAGCATCATATTGTTCTTTAGTAAATCTTTCAAATCTGTCAAATGCATCAGCATTTGGATCTCCAATTACAGTTGTTGGAAGACCAACTCCTCCATTTGCTGCGTTGAATACTGTTGTTTTACCAGCATAGTTTTCCCAAGTGTTAGTTACATAAATTGATTCAAGAACACTTTGTACTGATTCAGCTAAACCTTTAGTTGCTGAAGTGATAACAGTTTCGCTATCATATCTTTGGTCAACGTCAACCCCTATAACTTTTGCTCCGGCTTCTTGAGCTGCAGACATTACACTCTTACCTACAGCACCACCACAAGCAAATATTACTTCTACACCTTCTTGGTACATAGTCCTTGCAGTTGCTTTATTAGTATCATTTTCTTCAAAGTTTCCTGTATAGTGATAAGTCACTGTTACTGACCCATCAGGTAGTCCTAGCTCATTTGCAGCATATTCTGCTCCTTGTAAAAATCCATATCCAAAAGCTTGAACTGCAGGTACAGCCATACCACCCATAAAACCTAATTTTCTCATTCCATCCATAACTGCAGCATAGCCAGCTAGAAAGCCTGATTGCTCTTCAGCATACATTATACTTGCAACATTTGGTCCAGTTCTAAAGTCAGTATAATCTGCATTATGTGGTGCCCCATCAAGTAAGATAAATTTAACATCTGGATATTTATCTTGCGCTTGATAAATTGGAACTTCAAATAAGAAACCAGGTGTTACTATTACTTTTGCTCCACCTTGGACTGCTAAATCAATAGCTGCCAAATAACCTGCATCTGATGCTTCTTCAGGTTTAATATAAGTATGTGAAATTTTGTTTGCCTCAGCGAAAGCCTTAACGCCTTCCCAAGAACCTTGGTTGAATGACTTGTCATCGATATTGCCCTTATCTGTAATTAAAACGATTTCTGTACCACTACTACTTCCGCCTGAACTACATCCAGCTAAACTAGCTATCAACAATATCATTGACATTGATATTACTAAAAATTTTTTCATTAGTTACTTTCCCCCCTATATTTTTGAAAAATGGTGACACCTTACAACTATTATATATAAATAACGAAGCGTTTTCAAGCTTTATTTAATTAGGGTTTTTGTGCATATTTTACATATATGATATAAAATTTTTGTAAAAATTTTATATCATATATGTTAATGTCATATTATTATTTAATTAACAACTCTTCTACTTCATTCTTTTTTAAAACCTTGCCTTTTGATACTACCTTTTCATCTATTACTAATGCCGGAGTAGTCATTACTCCATATTTTGCTATCTCCTTGAAGTCTGTCACCTTAGTTATTTTTGCATCTAGGCCAAGCTCTGCTACAGCATTTTTTACGTTGTCTTCTAACTCATTGCATTTTTTACATCCTGAACCTAATATTTTAATTTCCATACTAACCCCCTCTTAGATAAAAAGATATGATATAAAATTAAATGTATATCCTATTATTATTATACCTAATGTTACAATCAATATAAATAATCCCAACAATTTATTTTTAACAACTTTCGATAGCATTATCATTGATGGCAAAGATAATGCGGTTGTTGCCATCATAAAGGAAAGTGCTGTTCCAAGGCCTACTCCCTTTGTTACTAATGCTTCTGCTATTGGCAAAGTTCCAAATATATCTGCATACATTGGTATGCCAACTATGGTTGCAATAAGTACTGAATACCATTTATCATTTCCTAAAATTGAATTTATTACATTTTCTGGAATATAATTATGTATCATAGAACCTATGAATACCCCTATTAAAACATACTTCCATACTCTATTTACTATATCAATTACTTGATTTTTTGAAAAATCTAATCTATCTTTAAAATTTAACTTTTCTATATCCTCACCTAACTGATTAGAAGAAAATACAAAATCTTCAACATATTTTTGCATCTTGAGTTTGTCAATAATACTTCCACCAATTATAGCTAAAATAACCCCTACAAAAACATATGCAATAGCAATTTTTAAATTAAAAATGCTACCTAATAATATCACAGATGCTAAATCAACTAATGGCGATGAAATAAGAAACGAAAAAGTTACTCCAACTGGCAATCCTGCACTTGTAAAGCCAATAAATAACGGTATTGATGAACAAGAACAAAATGGAGTTATAGTACCTAATAACGCTGCTAATGTATTAGCAATCACTCCTTGGAATCTTCCTAAAATTTTCTTTGTCCTTTCTGGAGGGAAGTAACTTTGAATATATGATACTAAGAATATAAGCAAAGATAATAATATGAATATTTTGATAGAATCATAAATAAAAAAATGAATGCTTGCACCAAATCTTGAACTTATTTCAAGATTCAAAACCTCAACTACAAATTTCTCAACTAAGTTTGAGAGCCATTCCATTTTTAATAATTGATTGTTTATAAAGTCAAACACCTAAATGCCTCCGTATATTGAATTTTTTAATTTACATTCATAATATAAAATACTGATATGAGTTTGTCAAATAATATAAAATAAGCACTCTAATTGTGGTGCTTATTTTATATTATATCTCTGATATAATCTTTAATAGTTGGGGTTATAGCCCCTCCGCCTATGCCATCTACTAAGATTAACATTCTCTCAATTAATTCAGAAAAATAAGTTTGCGCAAATTCTTCTTTTATCTCTAAAAGCTCATTTTTATAAGTTTGATCTATTTTGTATTCTGACATTTCAACAATTCGTTCATCTCTTTCTAAGAAAAGGAGATCATTAATATATTTTTCATATATTTCTAGAACTTCATCTAGCATATTTGAATATGGAAAAACCATCCTGAATTTTTCAATTTCAACTAGCCTTAAAGCTATTTCTCTTTTATCCACCGTTATAACACCTAAATTGGATGAGGGTTTATTTTGATAAAGACTAATTATGTTAATGTATGTTTTTAATTCATTAGTTAAACTGTATCCAAATATCTAAATAAAGTTATCATAGTTTATTTTAAAAACTATCCTATTGTTTTCGATTGTAAGCATGTATCCTTTTTGAATAGTTTCTGATAAGAAAGAATTGAAACTTATATTTGATGATATATTTATTCCTGTTTCCAAATTGTTTATTCTACTTAATACCTTTTCATCATAAAATCTATCTAATTCATTTCTATCTATATTATATAAATAATTAGATAGAAGTTTATTCTCTCTATCAAGTGATTCATTGAGTTTATTTAAATACTCATATAGTACATTTGAAAATTCATTTTTTTCAGTATAATTTATGATGTATCTCAAATCATCTATATTTGAAATTTCGCCAAACGCTTCTAGTTTTTCTACTGAAATTTTATCATTTATATGGTTTTCATTTATATTTTCTTTTTTTACTACAGTTGCTGATCCTTTTTCCTCACATTTATACCATATTGATATTTTCGAGTTTTGATCTGAGTTTGCTTCTGGGTCAAACGTATAAATGTTGAAATTTAAAATTCCATCACCGTCTATATCTCTTATTTCATTATTTATATCTATTGAAAATAAATTTACTTTTTTAGGGTTTATAGCCTCAACAATCTTCCCATCCTCGATTGAATAAACATAAATTACAGAGGTGTTCTCATTTGCTAGATTTTTTAAAATTATTCCTTGCTTCCCTTCATAAATTTCACCAATTTTTAAATCTAAATTTTCTTTGTCGTATTTTATTTCAACCTCATCAATCATAAAATACCCATTGCCATCATATGAATAGACCAAAAGTTTTCCAATATTTTCTTTGCCTGTTGTTTCTGTAAAATACATAGCTATCTCGTCTATTCCGTCACCATTTAAGTCTCCAATATCGTAGTTTTCTAAATTAAGGTCGAAGCTTGAATTTAAAAGATTTAAATATTTTTCAATAATCTTCTTGTTTTCTTCTTGTTCTAAATAATCTTTTCTTAAAGGCAATTCTATTTCATGAGGTAACATTTTATTCAAAATATATCTATCATTAGTCTTAGAATTAGAATTCATAGGTTGACAACCAGCTAATGCTGAAGTCGAAATTAACAAACTTAGCAGTAAAATCAGTTTCTTCATTCTAAAATCTCCTTTCTCTATATATTATAACCAATTGTGATAAAAAAGTGTAACATTAAAGTTACAAAATTAATCTTGTATAATAGTAAAATTTAAGTTATACTATATATGAATATATGAATATGTGTTCATATATAAATTGGAGGTGAAACTTTTGGACAATTCTATGGATAATATGCAGGTTTGCGAAACAACATGTATACATGAAGATATAGTTAATAGAGTAAAGGATAAATTGCCAGATGACGAAACAATATATAAATTATCTGAGTTTTTCAAAGTTTTTGGTGATAAAACGAGAGTTAAGATAGTTTCTGCTTTGATTGATTCAGAAATGTGCGTATGTGATATTGCATATTTACTCAACATGAGCCAATCAGCGATTTCTCATCAACTAAGAGTACTTAAAAATAGTAATTTAGTTAAAAATAGGAAGGAAGGAAAAGTTGTATATTACTCTTTGGATGATGAACATGTGAAAGATATAATAGCCCAAGGCATTGTTCATATAACACATAAGGGCAGAGGTGAGTAGAAATGGATAACAAAATATTTTTATTAGATGGGTTAGACTGTGCAAATTGTGCTCAAAAAATTGAGAGCAAGGTAAACGAAATGAAAGAAGTAGAAAAAGCAAGTTTGAATTTTGTCAGTAAAAAATTACATGTAGAATTCAAAAATCATTCTACTGATGAGTTAATAAATAGAATTATAGCAATCGTAAAGTCAATCGAACCTGATGTAAATGTGATAGAGTATAATGAAGAAAGAGAAGAGGAGAAAATAGATTTAGGGTCAAAACATAATAATACAATTTTGAAAAGAATTTCTATAAGTTTATTGCTAGTTATTTGTGCTTTTATATTTCCAGTTAATGAATATATTAAAACTATCCTATTTATTCTCAGTTACCTTATTGCAGGTATTAAAGTGTTAAAAAATTCATTATATAACATTACTAAGGGAGAAATATTTGATGAAAACTTTTTAATGTCTGTAGCAACTTTAGGCGCCATTGCTATAAATCAATTTGAAGAAGCAATAGCAGTAATGATATTTTATGAGATTGGTGAGTACTTTCAATCTAAAGCCATATATAGATCTAGAAAATCTATTGCCGATTTAATGAATATCAGACCAGATTATGCTAATGTAATCAATGGAGAAAATATAGTTACTAAAAATCCGAGAAATGTAAATGTCGGTGATGTTATCATGATAAAGCCTGGTGAAAAAGTTCCATTAGACAGCTTAGTGTTAGAAGGTTTATCATCTGTTGATACAAAAGCACTCACAGGGGAATCAATGCCAAAAGATATAAAACCTGGAGATAAAATCCTGGCAGGGTTTGTAAATATTCATGGACTAATTAAAGCAAAAGTAGAAAAAGAATATAAAGAATCTTCTGTTTCAAAAATATTGAAACTTGTTGAGGAAGCAAGTGAGAAAAAGGCCCCAACAGAAAATTTCATCACTCGATTTGCAAAGATATATACTCCTGTGGTAGTTTTTCTTGCAATAGGGCTTGCTGTATTCCCACCTTTATTGATTAATGGTGCTACTTTTAGTGACTGGATATATAGAGCATTAGTCTTCTTAGTTGTGTCATGCCCTTGCGCACTGGTAATTTCAATTCCTTTAGGTTTCTTTGCAGGGATTGGCAGTGCTTCAAGAAATGGAATTTTAGTTAAAGGCGGCAACTACTTAGAAGCATTAAATTTCGTAAATACTTTCATATTTGATAAAACAGGTACTTTAACTGAAGGGATTTTCAAAGTTAAGGATGTTGTTTCAACAGAAGAATTTGATGATGAAGAACTAATTTACTATGCTGCGCATGCGGAATATAATTCAAATCATCCTATAGCAAAATCTATTGTCGATTTTTATAATCGCAATATAAATTCATCCTCAATTACTTTTTTTAGAGAATATGCTGGCAATGGTATAATGGCAATAGTAGATGGCAAAAATATAATACTTGGAAAAATTGATTTTTTAAGGTCAAATGGGATTGATATTGCGGAAAAATACGAGAAATCAGATAGCATTTACGTGTCAATAGACGGTTCATTTGCTGGTTATATATCGATAAGCGATACTGTAAAGGAAGATGCAAAATCAACTATAAAAGAATTAAAAAGAAACGGAATTACCAACATTATAATGTTAACTGGGGATAACGATAAAGCTGCAAAGGATATTGCTTTAAATCTAGGTATAGATAGCTATTATGCAGATTTATTACCTGAAGATAAAGTAAGAATAGTTGAAGATTTAATGATGAAAAATTCAAATTCAAAGTCCAAAATAGCATTTATTGGCGATGGTATAAATGATGCTCCTGTATTATCTAGATCTGATATTGGTATAGCTATGGGTGGTCTAGGTTCTGATGCAGCAATAGAAGCTTCTGATATTGTCATAATGACTGATGAGCTTCATAAATTAGTCGATCTTTTAAAAATTTCTGATAAAACAAGAAAAATTGTTTATCAAAACATCTATCTAGCACTTACAATAAAGTTTACAGTTTTAATCTTAGGAGCTTTGGGAGTTGCTACTATGTGGCAAGCTGTATTTGCTGATGTTGGAGTTACTATATTAGCTGTTATAAATTCTATAAGAATATTAAAAAATAAATGATGCTTAAGCATCATTTATTTTTGTAGTATCAGTTCTTTACTTTTTTCAAAATTCATCGATTCTTTTATCTCTGGTTCATTTATTTTTTCCTTCGCAACAGATAACATCAATTTAATTCTATTCTCTTGATTTACTTTCGTAGCACTAGGGTCATAATCAATTGGTACAATATTTGCATTTGGATACTTCTTTTTAATGTTGGAAATTACTCCTTTCCCAACTATATGATTAGGTAAACATCCAAAAGGTTGAGCAACGACTATATTTTCATATCCCAAATTTATAAGCTCTACCATCTCTGCTGGCAATAGCCATCCTTCACCCATTTTACAGCCCAAACCTACTATACCATCAACGATTTCTTTAGTATGCATAAATGGTGATGGTACCACAAAATTACCAACAGATCTTACTGCCTCACTGGTAGCCTCTTCAACCTTGGATAAATATCCATTGATAAAACTCATAGTTTTACTCTTTAACCAACTTCCTCCATAAAGACTATAATCTATGACTCCATTCTCCACACAATACATTAAAAATCCCATTAAACTAGGAACCATTATTTCACAGTCTTCTTCATGTAAAAATTCTTCAAGTCTATTATTCCCTAAGCTCGAAAATTTAACATATATTTCTCCAACTATTCCTACTTTGACTTTATTAGTCCTATTTACAGGAATTTTAGAAAAGGACTGTGCTATCTCTTTGGAAACATTTTGAATGTTCTTTAGTCCCCAAGCATCATTTTTCTCAAATCTATTTCCTATTTCATCTATCCATGTATTGACTAATTCTTGACTCTGTCCTTTGTTTATTTCATAAGGTTTTACTTGATTGTTTAATAACATCAGTAAGTCGCCATAGGCAACAGCTGCTACTGATTGCATTAACATTTTATATGTTATTTTAAAACCACTGTTTTTTTCAAGGCCACCTGCATTTAATGAAATTACTGGAACATTCTCATATCCAGATTTCTTCAATGCCTTTCTCAACAAGTAGATGTAATTTGAAGCTCTACATCCTCCTCCTGTTTGAGTAATCATCAGAGCAACCTTATCCGTGTCATAATTCCCTGAATTTAATGCATCTAGCATCTGTCCTATAACTAATAAAGCTGGGTAGCAAGTATCATTATGAACCATTCTCAACCCTTCATCAACTACACTTGAACCTTCATTTTTTAATACAACTAAATTATATCCATGTAGCCTAAAAATCTTTTCTAATATCCCAAAATGTATAGGTGCCATATCCGGACATAATATTGTATATTCATTTTTCATTTCCTTAGTAAATTCGATTCTGTCATATTTTCTGCTCAACTTGCTCACCCTCTTTTTCTCTTTGCTCTAAGGCAGCCAACAAACTTCTTACTCTTATCTTTACTGCGCCTAAATTTGTTATTTCATCTATTTTAATCTGTGTATAAATTTTCCCTTTTTCTTCTAGGATTTCTTTTACTTCATCACTTGTAATAGCATCAAGACCACATCCAAAAGAAACCAATTGAATCAACTCGACATTTTCATAGTCAGCTATCAAGTTAGCTGTTGTATAAAGTCTTGAATGGTAAGTCCATTGATTCAATACATTTGTCTCAACTCTTTTACCTAGATGAGCTATGGAATCCTCAGATATAACTATAACTCCTAACTCAGTAAGCAGTTTGTCGATCCCATGATTTACCTCAGGATCTAAATGGTAAGGTCGACCAGCTAACACAATTGCCTTTTTATTGAGTTCTTTCGATAATGCTAGAAATTCTTCTCCTTTGTTCCTTATCTTTCCCTGGTATAGCTTGTATTCTCTCATACCACACTCAACAGCAAATCTTATTTCCTTTATGTCAATATCCAAGAAATGTTTTTTCAAAGCTTTAAAAAGTCCATTCACTATTGTTGACTTTGTATGAAGCCCAATGTAATCATTAATAAAAATGATGTCTTTCGTTCTTTCGACATTTGCATTTATTACCTCTGGATAATATGCTACAACCGGACAGTTAAAGTGGTTGTCTCCTTTTTTTTCATTAAAATTATATGTTAGACATGGATAAAATATTACTTCAATCCCTTCATTAAGTAGATATTCAATATGTCCATGCACTAATTTGGCAGGAAAACATACAGTATCAGATGGTATCGTATGCTGTCCATTTGTATACATTTCTCTATTAGAAAAAGGCGATCGAATAACTTCAAACCCTAACATAGTAAAAACTGTATGCCAGAATGGGAGCAACTCATAGTTGTTTAACGCTAGAGGAATGCCAATTTTACCTCTTTTCCCCGGTATAGGTTTATAACTTTCTAATAGTGCTCTCTTTTCATCATATATGTTATATTTAGTTTCTTTTATCTTTCCTTTTATTGGTCTTTCGCATCTATTACCGCCAATAAATTTTCTGCTGTCTCCGAAAGTATTTATAGTTAAGGTGCAATTATTTTCACATAGTCCACAAATAACGCTCCTTACCTTATGCTCAAAGTTGAGCAAACCTTCTAAACCTATTGTTGTTGTATTGCCCTTTATATTATGTTTTGCATACAAACCCGCTCCATATGCACCCATTAGCCCTGCAATGTTAGGTCTAATTACCTTTTTCCCTAATTCATCTTCGAAAGCTTTAAGCACTGAATCGTTATAAAAAGTGCCCCCTTGTACAACAATATTTTCTCCTAAATCACTTGCATCAGATGCTCTTATAACTTTATATAGTGCATTTTTGATTACACTAATAGATAATCCTGCAGATATGTCTGCTATTGTTGCCCCATCTTTTTGTGCTTGTTTAACCAATGAGTTCATAAAAACAGTGCATCTCGAACCTAAATCAACAGGGTTTTGTGAATATATTCCAAGTCTTGCAAAGTCTGCGATATCATATCCTAATGCTTGTGCAAATGTCTGAAGAAAAGATCCACATCCTGAAGAACAAGCTTCATTTAAAAATATGTTATCAATTAACCCATCTTTTATTTTAAAGCATTTAATATCTTGTCCACCTATATCTATTATAAAATCCACATCTGGCCTATATTTCTTCGCAGCTGTATAATGAGCTATAGTCTCAACAATTCCGATGTCTATAGAAAAAGCATTCTTAATCAATTCTTCTCCATATCCTGTTACAGCCGAGCCGTTTATTTTTATCTGTGGATACTTTGTCATAAAGTCAATTAAAAATTGTCTTAGTATAGGTACTGGGTTTCCTTCATTTTGCATATATATGCTATCTAATATGTTCTCATCTTCTGAAATCAAGCAGGCCTTTATCGTAGTTGAACCTGCATCAATTCCTAGATAAGCTCCTTTATAATAAGTTGTGGGATCTATATATGTTACTGAATTTTTATCATGTCTTATTTTGAATTCATTATATTCCTCTTCTGAGCTGAATAATCGCTTAGTTCCTTTAGATCTTACCCCGGCCTGTGAATTTTTTATTTTAGATATTACTTCATCAATAATTATATCTGAATTTTTTGCACTGTATGCAGCAGCTCCAAGTGCTACAAAATATAATGAATTTTCCGGACATATCCCTCTCAGCTTAAGTGTTTCGTCAAATCTTCTTCTAAGCTCAGAAAAAAATGTTAAAGGTCCACCAAGGTAAACTACTTTGCCTTTTATAGGCCTTCCTTGAGCTAAACCCCCAATTGTCTGATTAACTACTGCTTGAAATATACTACAAGATATATCATTTTTGCTAGCGCCTTGATTTAGCAAAGGCTGAATGTCTGATTTTGCAAATACTCCACATCTTGAGGCTATCGTATAAATTTTATTATACGATTTTGCTAAATCATTCATTTGAGTGAGAGTAATACCCATTAGCGTAGCCATTTGATCTATGAATGCACCAGTTCCTCCTGCACAAGAACCATTCATTCTTACTTCCATTCCGTTAGAAAGAAATAAAATCTTTGCGTCTTCTCCTCCTAATTCAATGACAACATCAGGATTATCTATTTCTTTCATTACTGCCAACCTAGTAGCATATACTTCCTGCACAAATGGTATTCCTATCCTCTGAGCTAGGCCCATTCCCGCAGAACCTGATATAGCGACTGATGCCTTATTCATATTTGGAAACTCATTTTTTAATTGTTCTAGCAAAGCTATTGTCTTTTCATTTATTTGAGAAAAATGTCGTTCATATGAATGAAATATCATATTATCATTTTCATCTAAAACAACACATTTCAGAGTTGTTGATCCAACATCGATGCCTATTTTCATTGTAATCACCTTATTTTTGTAATTTATACAATTATTTTACTATATTTATCTTTAATTGTACAGTTTATATACTTTTAGTATCTTAATCCTCTTTGATAATTAGGTGCTTCTTTAGTTATGCTTATATTATGAGGATGATTTTCAATCAAAGTTGCAGAAGATATTTTAATCATCTTAGCCTTATCTCTCAATTCTACTAAGTTTTTAGCTCCTACATAGCCCATTCCTGATTTTAATCCTCCTACAAGTTGATAAACAACATCAGATAATGCACCTTTGTAGTCTACTCTGCCCTCAACTCCTTCAGGAACATATTTCTTGGTTTCAGTTTGAAAATATCTGTCACTGCTACCTGAATCCATAGCTCCCATAGAGCCCATTCCCCTGTATTCTTTGTATCTTCTTCCTTCATATAAAACTTCTTCCCCTGGGCTTTCATCTGTTCCTGCAAATAAAGACCCAGCCATCACTACACTCGCACCAGCTGCTAAAGCTTTAGTGATGTCTCCTGAATATTTTATGCCTCCATCTGCTATTACTGGAATATTGTATGGACTAGCAGCTATTGAACAGTTTATTATAGCCGTAATTTGAGGAACTCCAACTCCTGTTACTACCCTAGTAGTGCAGATTGACCCTGGGCCGATCCCTACTTTTATAGCATCTGCTCCTGCCTTTATTAAATCTACAGTTGCTTCGGCTGTAGCTACATTCCCTGCAATAACTTGCAACCCAGGAAATTCTCTTTTTATTTTAATAACTGCTTCTAAGACATTTTTAGAATGTCCATGAGCAGTGTCAACTACTATAACATCGACTTTACTTTTAACTAGTGCTGAAACTCTTTCCATCATATCTGATGTAACACCTACTGCAGCACCAGCCAATAATCTCCCGTTAACATCTTTTGCTGAATTCGGAAATTCAATTGATTTTTCAATATCTTTTATCGTAATTAAACCTATTAATTTATTTTCATCATCTACAATAGGAAGTTTTTCTATTTTATACTTTTTCATAATTTCCAATGCTTCATCCATTGTAACAGAGTTTTTAGCAGTAACTAAATTCTCTTTGGTCATGACTTCATCAATTTTTTTATTTGTATCTTTCTCAAACCTAATATCTCTATTTGTTAATATGCCTACAAGTTTATGACTTTCGTCTACAATGGGAACTCCCGAAATTCTGTATCTCTCCATTAGCTCTAAAGCATCTGATATGTAATGATCTCTATATAGATAAAACGGGTCTGTAATAATTCCATGTTCGGATCTTTTTACTTTGTCTACTTCTAGAGCTTGCCTTTCAATGCTCATGTTTTTATGAATTATGCCAATGCCACCTTCTCTAGCCATAGCTATTGCCATTTTAGCTTCTGTTACTGTATCCATGCCTGCACTCATTAGGGGAATATTTAAAGATATTGTCTTTGTCAAATTAGTTTTGACACTTGTATCTCTTGGTAAGATCTCAGATTTTCCAGGCAACAATAAAACATCATCAAAAGTTAATCCTTCACCAATAAATTCCAATTTAATACCTCCATATAATAGTATTTAAGTTTTTCTTTCTAATTTAACAACTTAATTTTACTTTGTCAAGCAAATCAAAATTAGCTTTATGTTAAATCAAAAAAGATTAGCCTAAGCTAATCTTTTTGTTATTATGTAATATCCAATCTATTTGTCTTCTTTTTCACAAATATATTCCATTTTATTGTTTAAAAACAAACTTATGTACTCAAGAATTTCTTTCATTGCTTTTTCGTTAATTGAATAGTTCATCCATTTCCCATCTTTTTGTACATCAACAAGCCCGACATTAACTAAAATTTTCATATGGTGAGAAATTGTCGGTTGAGTTAATTCAAGCCTTTTCATTATCTCACAAGCACACATTGGCCCATATGATAGGATTTCTAATATTTGAAGTCTGCTACTATCAGCTAATGCTTTTAAAAGCTCTACTTCTCTTCCCACAAAACCACCTCATATAATCTTTGTTAAAATCATAACCTACTTTTGCAATATTGTCAACTTATCTTATTAATTTTAAAAAGATAAAAAGGTCACATATGTGACCTTTTTATTACATCATTCCGTCCATTCCACCCATGCCCATTGGTGGCATTGTTTCTGGTTTTGGCATCTCTGCAACTGCAGCTTCAGTTGTTAAGATCATAGAAGCTACGCTTGCAGCATTTTGAAGAGCTGATCTTGTAACTTTAGTAGGATCTACTATACCTCTTTGTAGCATGTTAGTATATTCTTCTTTCAAAGCATCAAATCCTATACCAGGCTCAGTCTCTTTTACTTTCTCAACGATAATTGATCCTTCTAACCCAGCATTTGTCGCAATTTGTCTTACTGGTTCTTCTAAAGCTCTAAGAATTATCTTAACTCCTGTTCTCTCATCACCTTCAGTAGTTTCTAACAATTCTGCTACCTTTGGTATCACATCAACTAATACAGTTCCTCCTCCGGGAACAATACCCTCTTCAACAGCTGCTCTTGTTGCAGCTAAAGCATCTTCTATTCTTAGTTTTCTTTCCTTTAATTCTGTTTCAGTAGCAGCACCAACTTGGATTACTGCAACTCCTCCAGCCAATTTAGCCAATCTTTCTTGTAGTTTTTCTTTGTCAAACTCAGATTCAGTAGTTTCTAGTTGACTTCTGATTTGTTTTATTCTATTTTGAATTTCATCAGGATTTCCTTCTCCATTTACTATAACAGTGTTTTCTTTGTCAACTTTTACTTTGCCTGCTCTACCAAGCATGTCTACAGTTGCTTCTTTTAGGTCATAACCTAATTCTTCAGATATAACAGTTCCACCAGTTAATACAGCTATATCTTGTAACATTTCTTTTCTTCTATCGCCAAATCCTGGAGCCTTTACTGCTACACAGTTAAATGTTCCTCTTAATTTGTTGACTACCAATGTAGCCATTGCTTCCCCTTCAACATCTTCAGCAATTATTACAAGAGGTCTTCCTAATTGAACTATTTTTTCAAGTATTGGCAATATTTCTTGAATATTTGATATTTTCTTATCTGTAATCAAGATGTATGGATTTTCATATTCTGCAATCATTTTTTCTGTGTCAGTTACCATATAAGCTGAAACATATCCTCTGTCAAATTGCATACCTTCTACTACTTCAAGAGTAGTTCCCATAGATTTTGATTCTTCTACAGTGATTACTCCGTCATTCCCTACTTTTTCCATAGCATCTGCTATTAATTTTCCAATTTCTTCATCAGCAGCTGAAATTGAAGCAACTTGAGCAATAGCTTCCTTTGATTCAATAGGAACTGAGAAACTTCTTATTCCTTCTACTGCTTTTTCAACTGCTTTTCTAATCCCCTTTTGGATGATCATTGGGTTTGCTCCAGCAGCCACATTTTTCAATCCTTCTCTTATAATTGCTTGTGCTAACAATGTAGCTGTAGTTGTACCATCTCCAGCAACATCATTAGTTTTTGTAGCAACTTCTTTAACTAGTTGAGCTCCCATGTTTTCAAATTTATCTTCTAATTCGATTTCTCTTGCGATTGTTACTCCATCATTTGTTATTACTGGTGAACCATAGCTTTTTTCTAATACTACATTTCTTCCCTTTGGTCCAAGTGTTACTTTTACTGTATCAGCAAGCTTATTTATACCGATTTCCATAGATCTTCTTGCATCTTCATTGAATTTAATCTCTTTTGCCATCTCCAACACTCCCTTGTAGTAATTTTTTTATTATTCAACCACAGCCAATATATCAGTTAATTTTAATATAGTTAATTCTTGTCCATCCAATTTTACTTCTGTTCCAGCATATTTTGAAAATATTACTTTATCCCCAACTTTAATTTGATCTTTTTTCTTTTCGTCATTTAATATATCCGCACCTACAGCAACAACTTCTGCCATTGATGGTTCTTCTTTTGCAGTTGATGGTAAAACTATACCGCTCTTTGTTCTTTCCTCAGCTTCAATCTTTTTAATTATAACTCTGTCTCCAAGTGGTTTTAAACTCATCTTTACTCCTCCTCCATCATATTTTTCGTGCTCATATTGTTAGCACTCATTTAAATTGAGTGCTAACATCTAATACAATAATAACCATATTTAAAAAGCTAATCAAGCGTGTATTTTCCGGATTTTCAGTTGTTTTTCTGCTTATTACTTATATTTTCTTTAAATATCTATTTTTTACTTTGTTTTTCTAAGTTTTCCTAAAAATTATAATGATATTATTAAATAATAAATAGGCGGCACTAAGATTGCAGGAAGCATATTGGCTATCTTTATTTCTTTTAGCCCTAATAAATTAATTCCTATAGCAATTATCAAAATCCCGCCAACTGAAGAAATTTCGTTAATCACTTGTGTATTAAGAAAAGTGCTAATAGAACTTGCGAATAATGTTATAATTCCTTGATATAAAAATACTGCCACACTTGAAAACATTACTCCTATACCGAGTGTAGATGCAAAAACAATTGCTGTTATACCATCTAATACTGCTTTAGCATATAAAGTCTGGTGATTCCCAGTTAAGCCTGATTGTATTGCTCCTACTATAGCCATGGCTCCAACACAATAAACTAAAGATGCAGTGATAAACCCTTTTGAAAAATTACCTTCAGGGTTTTTAAGCTTAGCTTGCAATTTTACTGAGAAGTTATTTAAACCCTTGTCTATATTTATTAACTCCCCTATAATGCTTCCTACAACAATACTAACTATAACTACCACAAGACTTTCAAATTCTAATGCATTAGAAATGCCAATAATAATAACACTTAATCCTATTCCATCCATTACTGTATTTTTATATTCTTCTCTAATTCCTTTTTTTAAAATAATACCTATAATTGCACCAATTATTATTGCTAAACTATTTATTATTGTTCCTAACATAATTTCCTCCTTTGATGTATTTATTTGCCTATCCCTAACTCTCTTGCATAATAGAATAAATATTGCTGTGCGTATCCTGAAAAATCACCAAACAACTTCGTTTTGGAGTTTTCAATATCTTTTTTAGTTGCGCTTTCTCCAAGATAAAGAGTTTTTATGACTCTATTCACCCATACATCTATAGGAAAGGCTTCTTGTTTTTTATATGCAAACAATAAAATACAGTCACTAACTTTTGGCCCTACTCCCGGTAATTCCATTAACTTCTCTTTAGCTTTATCATATGATAAACTCCAAATCTCATTTAGATCAAATTCTCCTTTTGCAATTTTATTGCTAGTTTCTAGGATATATTTTGATCTGAAACCAACTCGATACTTTTCTTTTATATATTCATCAGTTAGACTAGCAATCTTTTCTGCATTAGGAAAACTATAATAATCTACAGAATTGAAACTCCCTATGTATTCTCCAAGGTCATTCGATATCAATTCAACCGATTTTTTAATTCTGGGTATTTGATTGTTTGAAGATATTATAAAAGATATGGTAGTTTCAAACGGGTCTTGATTTAATAATCTCATGCCCTCTCCAAATTCCATAGCTTTAACTAGGTGCAAATCATAAGATAGATTTTGTTTTATGTAGCTGTAATCTCTATCCAAATCAAAATAACCATGCCAAAAATTTAACCATTCATCACTATTGGTATTTTTTACGATTATATAATCGTCTTGTTTTTTTATGTTTATTAATCTTTTATTGGCTATTGCCGTATAACTTGAATCATCTTCTTTCTTCCATCTAAAAGATTGCCCGCATTCAAATATATGTTTAGGATTAAAATCTCTTAACCCTTCTATTATAAGATTTCCTTTAATTTCTTTTATATCGTAATAAAGCATATTTTGTCCCCTTCGTTTTTTATATACATTATACTACAATAAAAAAATAATCAATAAAAAAACTAGTCTTTCGACTAGTTTTTTCATCAATACCAACCTCTCAGTTTCATTACATCTGATACTTTTTTAACTGAATACATATATGCAGCTTTTCTCATTGGTACATTATATTCTTCTTTGATTTTCCAAATTGCATTGAAAGCATTTACCATTGCGATTTCTTCTTTTTCTTCTACTTCTTTTTCACTCCAGTAATATCCATAAAGATTTTGAACCCATTCAAAATATGATACAGTTACTCCTCCTGCGTTAGAAAGTATATCTGGGGTTACTACTATACCATTGTTATTTAACATTTCATCTGCTTCTGGAGTTATAGGTCCATTTGCAGCTTCACATACTAATTTTGCTTTGATCTTAGGAGCAATATCTAAAGTAATTGCATTTTCCAGAGCGGCTGGAATCATAATATCTACATTTAATCCCCAGAATTCATCTAATGATATCATCTTAGCTTTTGGATAATTTACTAAGTTCTTATGTTCTTTAACATATTCTTGCATATCATTAAAGTCTAGTCCTTCTTCATTATAGATAGCATAAGTTCCGACTTCTTTTGCCCATTCAGCTACTGCTACTATTTTAGCCCCAAGTTTTTGAACATTTTTTACTGTATAGCTTCCTACATTTCCAAAGCCTTGAACTGCAACTGTTGATTTATCCATGTCTATTCCTAATTTCGCAATAGCTTCTCTAGCTACTACAGCCACTCCAAAACCTGTTGCTTCATTTCTACCTAGTGATCCACCCCATTCTACTGGTTTACCTGTGAATACACCCAATGACATATTTCCAGTTAATTTTACGTATTCATCTACCATCCACGACATAATCTGACCATTTGTATTTACATCTGGTGCTGGTATATCTATTTTTTCACCTAAGTACTTATATAATCCCTGAACATATCCTCTTGAAAGTCTTTCTAATTCACCCTTTGAAAGAGTAGAAGGATCTACACATATACCGCCTTTTCCACCACCATATGGTATTCCAGTTACACAACATTTAAATGTCATCCAAACACTAAGAGCTTTTACTTCATCTGGATTTACATTTGGATGAAATCTAACTCCACCTTTTCCAGGTCCTATTGCATCCGAATGCATTGAACGATAACCTTTAAACACTTTAATGCTTCCATCGTCCATTTTTACAGGGATAGATATTTCTATGAATCTTTTTGGCTCCTTTAATAATTCATAGACAGATGGCTCTAGCCCCAATGCATCACAAGCATCCTTAACCTGTTTTTGTGCACTTTCTAATGGGTTTAAAATTTCCTTTGACACGGTAATATTACCTCCTTTAATTGTATGAAAACATTTTCACACATATTGCACTAAGTATGATTAAATTATAACATACTCAACTTCTTATATCAATAAAGAAAACTGCCTATTATTATTTGAATAGCCAGTTTTCTTTGAAAAGGCGAATTGTATAATTAAATGAAACACAACTAAAAAAACAACGCTCATGAGAGCTTCTCTGTTATAATGTTATCAATGACAATAAACAGAAACGGAG